>DAOVQV010000182.1 GCA_030628445.1 Phycisphaerae bacterium
CAAATGAGGAGCCGAGCTTGATTGTCTGGATCGTGCGGTTGAGTTGTTTGCGGCTGAGGTTGCCGCGTTCCCGGTCGATTGCCTTCGGTGCGAGGTCAAAAGGCACTGTGCGCACCTCATCGGCGAGCTGTTGGGACTGCCCTACCCGAACTCACCGTGGATAGCGCCCATCGCCGCCGATGGCGTCGCGATCCGCCAGCCCGTCGCGTGCGGACGTCTCGATAAGCTCAATGCCCAGGTTCCGCGTATGCGATCGAATCATCGTGCGGTAGATGGGGCTTACGGTTTCGTCGATTATCACGCGCGACCGGCCCGTGCAGCGCGTCGCCATCATGATCGCTTCGTACAAGGCCGTCCCGCCGTCGTAAAGCGAGGCGTTGGCGACCTCCATCTCGGTGAGCCTGCACATGGCGGATTGATATTCGTAGATCGCCTGCAGCGTTCCCTGCGAAAGTTCCGGCTGGTAGGGGGTGTAGGCGGTGTAGAATTCGCTTCGCGAGGTGATCGCATCGACGGCTGCGGGTATGAAGTGCTCGTAAAACCCGCCGCCGAGGAAGCTGATAATTTGCGGCGCGTTGCGATCCGCCAGAGACTCGATCCGGGCGCGGACTTCCTGTTCCGTAAGTCCGGGGGGGATTTCCAGCCCGTCGCGCCGCAGCTGGGGCGGGATGTCGGCGAACAGATCCTCCATCGTCAGGCCGATCTCGTCCAGCATCTGCTTCCGCTGCTCGTCGGTGTTTGCGATGAAAGGCACGTCTGGTATTCCTTTGCCCTAGAGCACTTAACACCATTGAAGTAGCGTTTGGGCTGCCTGCGGCGACGGCTTGCAGGCGACCGTTAGGTCTTCTAGTGCGTTTCCTGTTCGGCGAACTTGCCGTACTCCGCCTCGTTCATCAGGCCCTGGACTTCATCCGTGGCGCCGCAGTGGATTCTGACCATCCACCCGGCCCCCAGCGGATCCTTGCTTATCGTGTCCAGATCGGACGCCAGGTCGGTATGGGCCTCGACGACCTCGCCGCTTACCGGCGAGTTTAGATCGACGGCTGCCTTGACCGACTCGATCACGCCGAACGGTTGATCCTTGATCAGCTCGGCGCCGATTTCGGGCAGTTCGATAAAGACGATGTCACCGAGCTGCTCGGCGGCGAATTCGGTGATCCCGACGGTGACAATGTCGGTCTTCTCGTCAAGAAGTGCCCACTCGTGCGACTTGGTGTATTTCAGTTCCATCGGGGACATAGTTGGACATCTCCTGTTGACCTGGTTGGTTTGGGCCGCCGGGTATCATACCAGCTTGTGCAGCTTTTGCACCGCCTCATCCATCTGTTCGCCCGTAAAGCAGAACCCAAGCCGGCGGAACCGCTTTCGCAGGGCTGTTACCTTGTCTTTTACATTTCGGTTGTTGACGACCGCATCGCGCATCAGCTCGGCGAGGGCTTGGAAATCTTCCGGGCCCATCCCGAATCGCGTCATCTCCGAGACGCCCGTTCGCAGCGCCCCGGACGCGGTGAACCCCTCCTCCAGCGGGGACGCCTGGTAGTTGACGATGATGTTGTTCTCCTCCAGCCGGCGGGCGATGGCGGGCCCTTGGGCGTACCCGACGTGGACGACCACCTGGTGCGTCTGCGTGTAACCTACCTGCGGGTCACCCGCCACGTCCATCCCGAGATCGGCCAGCGCCTTGGCGAACGCCTTGGCGTTGGTCAGCACCGCCTGCTGGTAGGTATCCTTGAAATGGTTCATCTCGTAGGCGGCGAGGAGCAACCCGACCATGGTCCCCAGGTGGTGGTTGGAGACGCTGCCCGGGAAGATCCGCCGGCGGATCGCCTCCCACAGCGCGTAGGGCTCTTCAAGCTCGTGGTAGTCGGTACCGATCACGCCGCGCTGCGTCCCGAAGAACGTCTTATGTGTCGAGCCGGTAACCAGGTCGGCCCCTTCACAGAACGGTTCCTGGAAGTGCGGCCCCAGAAGCCCCAGCACGTGGGCTGCGTCGTACATGATAACCCCCGCAAGACCGAGGTCGTCGAGGATCGCTTTGATCTGGGCGATCGGCTCGGGATAGAGCACCATGGATTTACCGAAGATGATCAACTCGGGGCGATGTTGCTCGATAAGTTCGGCGCAGGCGGTTGTGTCTATCCGGTACGGGTCGTCGGATGTGACGGGGAAGTTGACGACGGCGGGTTTTTCGGTTTGTGGGTCGCGGGCGACGAAATCCCGCAGCGCGCCCATCGGCTGGGAGCTGAGGTGCCCGCCCTTGATGATGTTGTTGTTCATCACGCAGCGCATCCGCCTCTGTTCGGATCGCCGGTCGCCGCGATTGATGTAATCGACCATCGCGCTGAAGACGGCGGCGTTGGCCATCTGTCCGCTGATCGCGCGGGTCTCGACCTCGCCGCAACCGAGAAACTCCCGCATCTGCTCTTCAAGCATCTGCTCGACCCGGCAGATAAAGTCGGTTCCCTGGTAGTAGAAAATCTCAGCGTCGTCGAAGGCGTGCATCTGCTTGTGCTCGGCGTAGCGGAACGCCGGGTCCATAATCGACAGCATCCTCACCGCCGGCGAGGCGGTCTGCTCGGAGGGGATCAGGTTTATGCACCGGGATTGGCGCCAGATTGTATTGGCGGCGGCCTCTTGCAGCAGATCGATCGCTCGCCTGCTCAGCGCCTCGGCGGCGGGGCGGGCGGGTTCGGGTTCGACGGCACCGCGAACGATCGGCCGGGCCAGCGGGGGCGCATCGGACCGCATGTGGTACGGTACGATGACGGCCTCGGTCGCCTTACCGCGGATCTGGATGTCAACGCGGTCTTCGTCCACTAAGTTGCTGTCGATAAGCGCCAGTGTGATCGCCCGCATCGCGCTGTCGTCGGTCAAGCGACTGCGCAGACCTTCGCCTTCGGTCTTCCAGTAGGGCACCATCGTCCCGCTGGTGACGTAACCGACTCGCTCGCCGTCGGCGAAAACCTTATCGCCTCGTCGGGCGATACCGCGGGCCAGGACGGCGACGGTCCTGACCATCCGCGGTAAGTTTTCGATCTGCCGGTAGTCGCGGCGGATGATCCTCTTGTACGCCTCGTGCTGCCTGCCCAGCGCCTCGCGGCCTACGAAATCGCCCTTGAGGGGCGAGAAGCTCACCGCCAACGGCGCCAGCGGGCAGGCGAAGATGAGAATCTCGTTTCCTTCCGGATCGGTGCCCAGCTCGTGCCCGTAGAGCGGCATGGCCGCCTCCAGGCGAAGCGTGTCCCTGGCGCCCAGGCCCGCGGGCGCCGCGCAGCGGGCGGTAAGTAAGTCCCAGATGCCCGGTGCGTCGTGGGCCTTGATGAACATCTCGAAGCACAGCGGCTCGCCCGTATACCCCGTCCTGCCCACCCAGACCTCCACCCCGCCGATCTGGACGATGCTCAGCTCGTTTCGCATCGGGTCGGGAAGCGAGCCCGAATCGATCAGCTCTCCCAGGATCTGTTTTGAAAGCGGACCTTGCAGGGCGAGCATCGCCCGGGTCGTGGTGATGTCTTCGACCTCCAGGTCGCCGAAGTCCCGCCCCAGCGTTTGGAAGTGATCCCAATCCTCACCCCGGTTGGCTGCATTGACAACCAGCAGATACTCATCTTCCACGAAGCGGTACAGATACGCGTCGTCGATTGCCCCTCCGGTGGCGTTGGGGATCATCGTGTACTGCGCCTGGCCGACCTCCAGCGCCGCGGCGTTGTTCGTCAAGGCGTGCTGCAGGAACCCAAGCGCGTCGCGCCCGCGGAAGATGAACCTGCCCATGTGCGATACGTCGAAAAGCCCCGCGCGATTGCGTGTCGCCAGGTGCTCTTCGACGATCCCCCCGGCGTAATGCAGCGCCATCTGCCACCCGGCGAATTCGACAATCTTGGCCCCCGCCGCCACTTGGCGATCAAAAAAAACGGTCCTACTAAGTTGCTTCGTCATTGTCTGTCCTAACCTATCCGTACGAGCCTTCCGCCGTTGCCGGTCCTCCCCGCACAGAAGCACTACAGGCGGGCAAAACGGAGAGGGAGGGATTCGAACCCTCGATGCCCGAAGGCACACCGGTTTTCGAG
>DAOVQV010000126.1 GCA_030628445.1 Phycisphaerae bacterium
TGCCCGTTCAAGTTGCGGTCTGTTCGGGCATAAGAATCGCAGGGAGGTGCAACAATGAACAGCAAGCAGTTGAGAAAGGCATTAGTTGGTATCGTGGGGCTGTTAGCACTTGTCACGGCCGCACAGGCGACACTGACGTACAGCCAGGCCGGTGCGCCGACCGATCCTGATGGTCCGGGTGCCCCACTGGTCCCGTGCACGACTTGGGATGCGGTTCTGACGGAAAGCACCACCGGCATCTGGCCCGTCGGTATCGACGTTATGATCGGTGACGGTGTTACATACATCCACCAGGTGCCAGACCCGTTTGGCATGCCCATCATCTTTGCCGGCGGCGTGTATCCCCCAGGTGTGACTCCCGACCAGGACTCGCACTTCCCGTACCGCGACTCCGGTCCAAGCCAAGAAGTTGTCGCTAGTCCGGGCAATGCTGAGAGCACAACGTTCATGAGCGGTGACTATGCGTTCCTTGGCGGAACGGCAAACCCCCTGGCCGGCCCGATCTTTCACTTCGTGCAGCTCGTCATTCCGGTCGGGACTCAGGTACCGTTCTCAGCAACCGTGGTTGAGTACGACCCGGCCACGAACACGTTCGCAGCTACGGTGAGCTTCAACGGCTGGATCGGCGTCCCCGAGCCCGCCACGCTGTCGCTGCTGGGCATCGGCGCCGTGGGCCTACTGCGCAGGAAGCGATAGAAAGAAGCCTGGAAGAACACTCCCGCGGGAAAGCGGACATAGCAACACGAGTGCGAAATGAGAAACGTAGTTATCAGTATCGCCGCCGTGCTTGTAATGGCGGCGCCGGCGGCCAGGGCCGGCTGGTCCTACTCGTATTCGGACGATTTCAGCACGCAGAAGGCTATGGCGGACAGCTATAGCCATAGCAACTTGTGGCCCGGGGGGATCGTACCGCCGCCACCAGAGCCGTATCTGTTCTACACTTCCGACGTCGTTCCGCCTGTCAATCCACCAGGCGCTTTGGGGTTCAGCACCGGCGGTGGCGAGCTGTACTATTCTTTTCCGGTCCCATCGGATCCGGGCGCCCCTGCGCAACTGACAGGGTCTCTGACTTTGAACATATACGACCTAGGCGCAGGGTATGCGTATTTCAGTAAATCGCCGGACGGGACCAATTGGATTCTCCCAATGCCGCTGGGTTTTGGTCAACGAAGCATCCCCCTCGGCTCATCCTGGGGGACATGTTACGTGGTGATCGGCGGATACGATATAGCCATTGATGATCTGCAGGCTGAGCTTGTCCCCGAGCCCGCGACGCTGTCGCTGCTGGGCATCGGTGCCGTGGGGCTGCTTCGAAGGAAGCTGCAGACAAGAGCCTGGAAGAACACTTCCGCATCGAAGCGGCTGTAGCAAAAGGAGAAAGAAGTGAAAACGGCACTGGTAACCATCGCGGTTGTGCTTGTGATCGCGGCGAGCACAGCGAAAGCAACTTTGACCTTCAGCATCACCGGCGTGCCGGTCACGCCCGGTGGTACGTACGTTCCGGCGCCGCCACCCGGGTCCATGTGTTACCAGTTGATCTTCACGGAGGACAACGGGATGTGGCCTGTCGGATTCACGATCGAGATCGGTGACGGCGTCTCGCCGCTGAACCAGGTAAACCCGTTCGGGATGCCGACCATTTTTGCGGATAGCAATCCGGCGTTCCCCCCGGTAGGTGCGTTCGTCGACTGGGACACGCAGTTCCCGTACCTGTCCGTCACGGGCCCGAACCAGCAGGTCGTCGCCTCGCCGGCATGTGGTGAAAGCGGCACGCTGCTGTACGGCGACTTCGGCTTCCTGGGCGCCTGCAACAACCCCCTGGCCGGACCGAGCGTCGTGGTAGCCCAGATCGTTCTTCCACCCGGCGGCTCGTTTGCATTCTCAGCAACCGTCGTTGAGTACGACCCGGGCACGAACACCTGGGACAAGACGGTCAACCTGAGCACCTGGCCCTTGGTCACGCCCTACCCGCCGGCAGCCGACGCTGACGGGCCGTACACGATAGACGTCGGCGATCCGCTGTCGCTGGATGCCAGCGGCTCCTTCGACAATGACTTTGACATCACCTCCTACAAGTGGGATCTTGACGACGATGGAGTCTTCGAGACGAACGCCGGGGGCCAGGATGTGTTCGACGTGGACTACGCCTACCTGGAGTCGCTCGGGTTGGGCCTAGGAGGTTCCTATGACATCGCAGTTGAGGTGATGGATAGCTCGGGGTTGTGGGACACCGACGGGAGCACACTGACGATCATCCCCGAGCCCGCGACGATTGCGCTGCTGGTAGCCGGAGGCCTGGCGCTGCTTCGACAGCGCTCAGCACAAGTGCTTCGGCAGGAACCGCACGTGAGCAGGCAGTTATAGGCATTTGGCCGCCTGACTGATACACTAGCAGTTAAAGAGAGGACAAAGATGGTTAAGCTACGCGCCCTCTCGATGGTGGTGCTGGCCGCATTGGTGTGCACCGCTGAGGCCGAGCAGGTGAAGTTCTCGGTAACGGCTGACGGTTGGGACGAGCTGGCCCCCGTCTTACCCGAAATCAATCTGCGAGCCGGCGGGCCCGGAGATTTCATGGTCACACCCGGGGACATCTGTCCCTGTGCCGATGTGCGCGAGATATTCGACACGTCCCCCGGCTATGGGCCTTCCTTCCCGTGGTATCCCAATGTGGGCAATCACGAGATGCCGGGAGAAGGTGATGAGTCATACTACGGCGAGAACATGGACTACCTGCGTCAGTACTACTGGGACCGAATGTCTGGGGCGGTGAACCCGGGTCCGCCGGGCTGCGTTGAGACCACCTATTCTTTCGACGCCGGGCCGGTCCACATTGTCTGCATTAACGAGTATTGGAACGGGCAGACCGCGCCCGGTAGCGACGTAGCCGTGCCGTGGGGCGACGTGGTTCCCCAGCTGCGCGCTTGGCTGGCGGACGATCTGGCGAACACGACCAAGAAGTGGAGGCTCGTCTTCGGCCACGAGCCGGCGTACCCGCAGCCAGACGAGTATTGGGGAGACGCTCGCCACGTGGGCGACTCGCTGGACCAAAACCCCGCCAACCGCGACGCTTTCTGGGACGTCCTCGAAGAATACCACGTCGGCGCCTACATATGCGGACACACGCATCGGTACAGCCACTATCAGCCGCTTGGCAGCGATGTCTGGCAGATCGACTGCGCCCAGGCACGAGGTACGGGCAAGTACGATACGTTTCTGATTATCGAGGCGGATGACGCGGATATTCGCTTCGACGTGTACCGCAGCTTGGACACCGGCCAGTTCTCCATGACCGACTCATGGAGCCTCTTCGCTATCCCTGGTGATGCCAGTGGGGATTGGATTGTCGATATCGTGGATCTGACAGCCTTGGCTGCTAACTGGTCGGCGGTCAGCCCGGGGGACAAGACTTGGGATCAGGGGGATTTCAACAACGACCTGATCGTCGATATCGTAGACCTGACTGCGATGGCCGCCAACTGGACGCCCGTAGGCAGCCCTCCGCCTGTGCCTGAACCTGGCTTCGCACTATTGCTGTTGGCGGGTTTCCCCTGGCTCCTTCGACGGCGCTCAGGACAAGTCCTTCGATGGCGCTCGGGGACGCGGTGACATTCCGCCGCGGCGGTGGTCTTCCTGACGGCGGGAGCGGTTACGTGCCTCAAGGCCCGGCGTCGCAGGGCGTAATCCCAGCCGCCGTCATAACCTACGCAGGACCCGCACCTGCGGGGTGAATAAGCGGCGAATCGCTATTTAGCAATTGACAAAACCCCTGTTTTGGCATATACTTATGCTTCGTCTGTTCCGGCCGGATAGCTCGCCGGCCTTCCAAGACATAGCGTGTCTGCCCATAAGACGTTCTACCAAGGGAGGAGTGGTATGGACAAGTACATCACATCTGCTCTCGTTGCGCTTCTGGTGTGTGCGTCTCCCGCAGGGGCGGGCGTTACCAATCTGCTCTACAACGGCGACTTTGAGGTAGCCTCCACCGCCGCCCCGCCGCCCGGATGGGTCCGCTGGGGCGATTCGACGGGCCAGACCAGCGCCGATTACACTCGCGATACGACCAACCCGCACGCCGGGCTGGGGTGTTATCGCATCCACCACCCGGCCGGGACGAAGGGGTACACCGTCTCCGATTACCACGTGGGCTATCGCATCACCACGCAGGTCGGGAAGGCGTATACGATCACGTTCTGGGCACGGTCCGACGTGCCGATGACGTCCATGTTCTACTGGGATTGCTATACGAACATTCAGCCGTTCGTGGATGCGACCTCCGCCGGGCGCTTCCCCTACGAAGTGACAACCGAGTGGCAGGAATACACCTTCACCGTCGACGAGGGGCGGGATTTCTATCAGTCCGAGGTCAGGTACATGCTGGCCGCCTTCAAGCCGGTCGGGAACGAATACGCCCTGCACCGCACCCTCTGGATCGACGACGTGGTGGTCACCGAGCGCGACAGCACCGAAGAGCCGCTGATCGACGACCGGACGCTGGTCTACGACCCCCTGCCCCACCGGCTGGACCCGGGCGGTGAGCTTGTCATCAACGTCGATACCGACGTCCAGCTCGGACCGGCGACGCAGGAGGCCGCCGGCGTTTCGTTCCACAGGATCACGGGGTACGGAAGACACCCATACGACCGCGGCACGCAGAACTACAACCTCCCGGCGGGGATCGACGAGGCGCTTCGCCAGATGAGGCTCCCGATGACGCGATTCTACGGGGTGGGTGTCGAGTCCATCGATACCCCCTGGACGCTGGAGCTGACGCTGGACAAGCTGGCCGGTCTGATGAACACGTATCAGATACCCAAGGACTGGACGGTGATCGAATTGGAGCCGGTCTCGGCCGACTTCATCTTCGACGCGTCGTTCTGGGCGCAGGCGGCATCCTACAGCGTATCTCAGGGGTACGGGTTTCGCTACTGGGAGGTCGCCAACGAGCCGTACACGCGAAAGGCCACCGCGTTCCCCGATGAGGACGTTTACATCAACCACTTAAAGGATGTCTCCGACGCGGTCAAGGCCGTCCAGGACAATGCACAGATCGGGATCGGGATCTGGCCGGGCCAGCCGAACTGGGGTAACTACACGCTGAAGGCCGCCCAGGGCTACTACGATTTCGTCGTCGGGCACTTCTACTCCAGCAGCAACCCGTTTTCGAATTCGTTCGAGACCGTCACCCTCAGCGCCAATTACACGCGGCTGGATGACATCTTGCGGCTGAACGCCTTGATCGAGGCGTACAACCCAGCCGGTGACATGTATCAGCTCGGCACA
>DAOVQV010000187.1 GCA_030628445.1 Phycisphaerae bacterium
CGTATTGCAGATAACTTGGCCTCCGGTTACCATCTTCGGCGGAACACCTTACACGTCGCCGCAGGCGGCACAGACAAGCGTTAAGCGGTCTAGCTCAGCTTTTCGATGATCGCCTTGCAGAAGGCCGGGAGGTCGTCGGGTGTGCGCGAGGTGATTACGTTTCCGTCCACGACGCATTCTTCATCCACCCATTCGGCGCCGGCGTTGATCATGTCGTGCTTGATCGCCACGAAGCTGGTGGCGCGCTTCCCCCGAAGCGCATCCGTGCAGCAGAGCATCCACCCGCCGTGGCAGATCGCCCCCAGGACGATCCCCGCCTCGGCGCACTGGGCGATGAAGCGGATCATCGGCTCCGACCGTCGCATGTAGTCCGGCGCCCACCCGCCGGGCACCACGACCGCGTCGAAGTCGGAGCCCGCCACCTCCATTACCGACACGTCGGCGGGGCACGGGTACCCCAGCTTGGACGGATAAACCTTGTCCCGCTCGGGCGCGACCCGCACGACCTGCGCCGCGGCCTCGAGGAGCCGATAGTACGGATACCAGACCTCCAGCTCCTGGTACTCGCGTTCGAGCATGATGGCGATTCGCTTACCGGTTAGTGGGATTGAAGTGCTCCTTACCATCTGCATTCCCCAAGGTTCCGCAGTCTTGTCTTGTCACCGGCGATCGGCGATTTTCTTTGGCTGGGGATATTCGACTCACCAGGACGCTAACCCTCGCCAGTCTAATGGAGCCGAGGGGGCTCGAACCCCTGACCTGTTGATTGCGAACCAACCGCTCTCCCAACTGAGCTACGGCCCCGCTGACCAAAGCCAGTATACGCCTATGCGGTCGCACTTGTGAAGGACCATTCGTCGTTGACGCGAATCAGCGACGCTGGCGGCGAGTCAACGTCCTAGACACTTATCGGCTCAAAACCGAGCTTGAAGAATTCATTTGGGTTGTTGAATAACCAGTCGGCAGCAACCTGGCGGGCCTGGGCGGCGTCCATCCAGCCGGAATCGACCATCTCGGTAAGGGCGGCGGCGATGTTGTCCTTGGCGATCGCCAAGTGTCCCGCCGCGTGCATAATCGAATCGAGATAATCCCCGCCGAACCCGTGTATCTTGCTGTGCGGGACGGTCACCAGCGAATCGGCCAGCACCCGCCGCGCGTATCGCGGGTCGATAATGTGCACCCAGCAGCAGTCGAGGTGCACGTTGGGGTAGTTCTTCCCCAGGTACAACCAATCGCCGGCGTACGGCCAGTTCCCGTGGAACAGATCGAAGTTTACGTCGCGGTGCAACTCGAGGACCTTCGTAAGCAGCACGGCCCGCGTCTTGGCGATGTCGTTGCGGATCCCGGCCATGTGCCCGGTGTGCAGCTGGATCGGGATCTGTTTGTCGCGGGCGAGCCGCATCAGTGCGCCGAAGATAAAATCGTCGAGCGGCTTCGCCTCGGGCCAGCCCAGCGAGGCGCGCGGGTCGGCGATGATGCGATTGAACAGCTCGTCGGCCCTCGCCTTCGGCGGATTGTCGTAGGCGATTCCTCGGTTATAGGCCGACTGATCCTTCGCCCCGGCCGCTGCGAGCTTCAAATACCTGTCCAGTTGCTCGCCTAGGACCTCCAAGTACTCGTCGAGGGAAGTGACGCACCGCCCGCTGCGCTGCGTAATTTCGTTGATCTGCTCGAAGCTGCGGATGCTGTGCAATTCCGGCAGCGAGATCATCAGCCGGTCGCGCGGGGGAAGCTTGTGCTTACCGGCGAGGAAGTCGCGACGGATCTGGGGGAACATAACCAGATCGACGAGCCGGCACTTTATGTTGTGCTTGTCCAGATACGCCTCGTAGCCCTTCGGATCGGACAGGTCCGCCAGCTTGGGCTTGATCGACTCCAACGCCTTGAGCGAAAGGGTCTCGACGCCGTATTGGTGCTTGAGGATCCACTTGGTCACGTGGGCGTAACCGGTGTGCTCGGTGCGGGCCCAGAGCTTCCGGAAGATGGGCCACTTCTTTCGCGTCGCCACCGAGCAGTCCGCCAGCATCTCGACGTCCCCCTCGCCGCCGGCGGAGACCAGGTCCGAACGTACGTATCCTTGGATCAACGCGGCGATGGGCTCGTCGCACCTGGGGTAGTGCTCGGGCCCGGCAGTGTGTTCGTGCGTGTCAATTACGGGGAAATCCGCCAGGTCGCTACGCAGGGCTTCGAACGTATCGCTTCGTGGTGACATGGTCCGGTCCTTTCAGGGCGGGCGTATCGCTCCCGGGAACTGTATGGTCGGGGCCTGGCTCGGTCAAGTGGCCGCGCGGGGCCTGTACGTGCATGTGGGCTCTTCGGACAAATAATCGCCACAGGCGGCATACGCGCGTGCTCGACACCCCCCGCAGATGCTCTTGTATTCGCACCGCCCGCACTTACCGCCCAGCCGATCGGCGTCGCGAAGCTCGGCCAATATCTGCGAACTGCGCCATATATCAGCAAGGTCGCCCTGGCGAACGGACCCGCACGTTACCGGTAAGTACCCGCAGGGGTAAACCTCGCCGGTGGCGCTGACGAAAATGACGCTCCTCCCGGCCAGACACCCGCGATAATGCTCTGAACCGGCGAGCAGCCCGCGCTGTTCGGCGATGCGGTTGTAGTGGGGGGCGCAGGTGGCTCTGATCTGAGGACCCGCCTCTTGTTGGCGGTCGCAGACCCAATTGAGCACCTGCTCATATTGCTGCGGCGTCAACTGGTGCGTCTGGGCGATTTGCATCCCGCATCCGACGGGCACCAGCAGAAACAGATGCAGCGCCGCCGCGCCCAAATCCCGTGTGAGCTGATAGACCCGGTCCAGTTGATCGAGGTTGTGTGCGGCGATGGTGGCGTTGATCTGGACCGGCACACCCTCGGACCGCAAGGCCGATACGCCCGCCATCGCGCGGTCGAACGCGCCGGCCAGGCCGCGAAACGAATCGTGCGTCTCCGGATCGGCGCCGTCGAGGCTGACCGCCACGCGGTGGAATTGCCCTGCGGCGATCCGCCGGGCCATGTCCGTGTCGATCAGCGTCCCATTGGTCGCAAGGGCGGTCGGGAAGCCCAGTGACTTGGCGAACGCGGAAAGCTCTTCCCAATCATCCCGTATCAGGGGCTCGCCGCCGGAGAAGATAATCAGGGGCTCGCCCAGCGCAGCGGCCGAGTCCAACACGGTGCGGAATTCCGCCGTCGAAAGCTCGTCGTCGCCCGTTGGGACGCGCCGGCAGTGGATGCAATTAAGATTGCACCTGGTGGTCGATTCCCAAAACAGGATCCGCAGTGGCGGGAACTGCGCTCCAGTGCCGTTCACGGTGCGATCTCCTCGTCGGTCAGGTAGCAACCCGGGTCGTCGCCCCACATATCGCCTGCGGCGGCCGCCCGGGCTCGCAGGTTTCCGTTGCACAGGTCCAGCCATCGGCATTGTGGGCATCGGCCCTTCAGATACCGCTTGCGGTCCCGCAGCTTGCCCAGCAGCGGATGGGTTGGATCGGTCCAGATCCGGCTGAACGGGCGCTGCTTGACGTTACCGAGGACCTGATCCGCCCAGAACTGATCGGCCAGGACGTCGCCGTCCCAGCGCACAGCCCCCAATCGCTGCCCGCTGCTGTTTCCACCATTGAGCCTCAGTAGTTGTTGGGCCGTGGCGGCTTGCCCCGCCTTGCCCTCTCGTAGCAGGCGCAGACAGATGTACGGTCCGTCGGCGTGGTTGTCGACGGTCAGGACTTGCAGGTTCCCGCGCGCCGCACAAGCAGACGCCGTGCGATGCACGATCAAATCCAGCGCCTCGCGCGTCCGTTCGTGCGTAAGGGCATAGCGGGATATTTCGCTGCCCCTACCGGCCGGGACGAGGTGGTAGAAGCAGACGCGGCCGATTTGCTCCGCGGCGAGAAGATCGAAGATCGCGGGGATCTGATCGACATTGTCGGCGGTCATCGGAAACCGCAGTCCGACTTTGATACCGGCGTCGCGGCAGTGGCGAATACCGATAAGGGCCTCGCTAAAAGCGC
>DAOVQV010000077.1 GCA_030628445.1 Phycisphaerae bacterium
TAGTGATTCTCCGGGATTTGTTCAGGCAAGAAGGAAGCCAACAAGATGGCCCCATGCCGCTTATTCTTTAGCTCGCTCCGTCTAGGGCTCTGTCTGCTGAAATCGAGTCAGGCCTGTCACGATCCCTTCGCAGCATCCGGGCAACCACGGTTGCCGTGACGTCACTCTACGGCGGTAACGATTTCGGCCCATCTGACCTGACGAGTACTGGTGAACAGCCAATCGTATTGATCTCGACCTATCAGTCACGCATCATCTGCAATCTGGTGTGTTGCGACCGGATTCTTGAATCGCCTATTTCAAGCTTTCCATGGCGACTTTGATGTCGAGCACCGGTGTTCCATTGACGGCGTCCAGGCCCCGAACCGTTAGCGCCGTTTCCTTAACTTCAACAAGTTCCACGTCCGTAACAGCTATAGGTGTCAGGCGGTCGGGGCTGCGCGATGCGAACGGTCCGACCTCCTTAGCATCCCACCCGCGGCGAAAGACGCTTTTGATCGGGCCTGCCTCGTGAAGTTGCCACACAACCGTAAGATGAGTCTCATCTGCCAGGCCTTTCGTGAACCTGGCCATACCGGGGAATAACCGAATCTCCGAGACATCGCCGCCGGTTGCCCCAAAGCCGCGATGTGCTCGTTTCTTATCGTTGACCACGAAGCCAATGGGCCAAATGCGCACAGGATCAACGCTGCCGTACAAACAGTTCAAGCAAACCGGCTTATCGTCAATGAATCTCATTGAAAGCTCCCCGCGATCCCGCCCACACTCGCTGCATTTCAACTGACTATTCTTCTTGTCGATCATTGGGATATTCCTCCCGGTCGCTCGGCCGAGACCCCAACTCATGATGTACCGGCCCAACAGTAATCTGTCTTGGTTCGTCACCTAGTGTATAATGAACCGCCAGTATGTTCGAGAGGTCCGTTCATGCTTGTGGGTTGGCCATGCGAGTCGGCAATTCCGCCATCCTGTTCGTGACGAAGCTATGGGCGACGATCGCCGCTATAATAGCAAATGTGATGCTGTCTTTCCCGGGTTGCCGTCCGGCGCCAGAGCCTCCCGAATCAGCTTCAACAAGCCCAGCCGACAAAGGAGATATCACAATTACGATCGTATATGACAACAACCCCGGGCCGAAAGGCCTAACAGCGGCATGGGGCTTTGCTTGCGTTATTCAAGGGCTCGAAAAGACCATCCTCTTTGACACGGGCGGCGACGGTCGGATCTTGCTGGGAAACATGCGGCAACTGAACATTGACCCGAAGCAGATCGATGCAGTAGTGCTCAGCCATATTCACGGCGATCACACCGGCGGCCTGGACGCGTTCCTGAAAACTCGCCGAGATGTTCCTGTGTTCATTCCCACGGGTTTCCCAGCCGCGTTCAAGGAGCAGGCCCGATCACTCGGCGGGCAACTAATAGAAGCAGAGGAATCTCAAGTAATCTGCCACGGCGTGCGAACCACAGGCACCATGGGCAAAGGTGCAATTGAGGAACAGGGCCTATGTGCCAAAACTGGCGACGGGTGGGTTTTGATTACCGGTTGCGCGCATCCGGGAGTGGCGAATATGGCCGCTGAGGCCAAACAGGTTACGGGCGGCCCGATACACCTTGTGATGGGCGGCTTCCACATGGGTTGGCAGTCCAAGTCCAAGATCGAGGTAGTGATTGACCGCTTCGAGGAACTGGGCGTTCAGCAAGCCGCCCCTTGCCACTGCTCCGGTGCTCGTGCACGGAAACTTTTCAAAAAGCGTTTGGGCGAGCGCTGCACTCTTGCTGGTGTAGGCAGTGTTTTTCACTTCCACGTCCGGGAGTAAGCCCGCATTCTTCTCGGGAAGGCACCGTCAACAGGACTGAGTCTCCTTCCACACGCCGCAATAGAGCAGTTAACGATTGGATGTGTCTGTTCCAGGGCAAGCGACCACAAGGCTGACAAGGAAGGCAAAGCGCCTAAACCCAGCGCGCTTGCCGATGCCCCCTGACGTCAGTGGCCCGAGGCCGCAGCCGGCCAGGACGGAACAAGAAATCTTAAATTGCTCCAACCAAATCGTGCCAGCGGCCGGCAAGATCGACCGGTCCCGGCCGGCGATGGGGTAACGAGGCGCAAGTCATTGAAACCGGCGGATAAAGACAAGGCCTGCCATCGCGCGGCAAGCCCTGTCGTAAGAAGTGGTTTCATAACCTGCTTCGCGTGCGAAAGCGGGGGATTTTGTCGATCTGGCAACCAGCGGAAGTGACGGCATATCCAGGGAGATACGTCGAGCTTTCGCGACGACGCCAAGCGTCAAAAGACCCGCTTGCAGGGCGAATTGAGGTTATGAAGCCACTTCTAAACGGGGCCGACGGGATTCTGCTGCGCAGGCGCCTTCGGCGTCGAGCCCCGCAATGCGTCTGCCTACGGCAGCCGCCGCGTCTTGTTACCTTGGCGATCCCTAAATGCACGAAGGCCGGCCAAAAGGCCAGCCTTCGCACATACGGGGCCGACGGGATTCGAACCCGCAACCACCGGATCGACAGTCCGGTACTCTAACCAATTGAGCTACAGCCCCAGCGGTTGCATTTAATTGCCCGCCGCGGACCGGGAAAATCGCGGCGGGCGACGCCAGTGACTATACAGGCGAAAACATCAATTTGTCAACGCGCTTTGGGAAGGTCGCGATCCCGCCCTCCAGATGCAAATCACATCGGATGCACCGGCGCCGGGGGTAAGGACAGGATCAAATCACCACGCCGCGGCGTGCTAGTACAGCCAAAGCTCCGCGTCCTGCGTGGCGGTCTTGACCACGGCGGGCTGAGCTTCTTCAGCATCGACGTGTTCGGTGCCGCCGGGCGAGTCACTCTCGCAGGCCAATTGGACATCGCCGCCTGTGTCGAGATCCTCACCATCATCGGCGTCCGCGGAATACGAAGGCACAGCGGCCGTGACAGAGGCGCCCCTGGAGACGGAGACGAAGTACTTCTCGTATCTGGATGGGGCTCTTTGAATTCGCGGGACCTGCATCACGCGCAGATGTTGCAGATATGCGTTCAGATCGCCGTCATCGAATTGTGCCAGGAAGCCCGGCTGGGCTGTGTGGTTAATACAAACAATCTCATCAATCAACTGGCGCTTCGTCATGTCCACAAGACCTCCCCGCACCCAAAACGATAGAAGGCTCCACCGCGTCCCAAATGGGTTTATCGGCCGGTGCGGAAGGAAAACTTTAGGCGACCGCTTCGGTTGAACGTTCGATGGAAATTGATCCGGCAAGACCGTATACTTACAGCCCTTAATACCAATGAGGCGCGAGCCGCGTCTCATTGGTGTTAGGGGCTCTAATCCGCCATTACACACTATGGGCCGGTGCATGGACTGCTTGGCGACAGAGATGAACGAAATAGCTTTCGAGCGGCACGGGTTGGTGCAGCGCCTGCTGAAGGCGTCGGTGGTCAACCCGCTGGCCAATTATCTCCCACCCGCCCTGTTCAGGGCCCTGCTGCGGTTCGGTAAGAGCGAGCTGGCGGCTTCGAACTGGGCGGACCCGGGCGGGTGGCGGTCGATGGTCATCAGCTACGACGGGAAGCCCAGACAGATCGCCGATAAGATTCTCGTCGGCGCCGGGACGATTCCGATGGCCCTTCGCAACCGCAGGAAGCTGGCCGCCAAGACCCTGGCGATACTTATCGACGAGTCCCCTTCCGACCCGGTCCACGCGCTGTGCGTAGGCGCCGGCCCCGGGCGGATCATCATGGACGCAATGCTTCAGGCGAAGCGCGAAGCATACGCCACCTTGGTCGACGTGAACACCGACCCGTTCGAGCACGGCCGCCTCCAGGCACGCCAAGAAGGCCTGGACGGGAAGGTGCGCTTCATTCAGTGCGACGTGCGGGACGGGGTGGGGGCGATACTTGACCACCAACCGGACATCGTCAAGATGGTGGGGATATGCGAGTACCTGCTCGATCCCGAGATCGTCGAGATCGCCCGAGCGGTCGCCGCCGTCATGCCCGCCGCAGCGCCCATCGTATTCAACAGCCTCTCCGACGCACACGGCACGGATCGATTCTTCAGGCGTGTTTTCGGTCTGCACATGAATCATCGCACACCCGCCCAACTCCAGGAACTGATGCAGCAGGCCGGGTTCGACAACTTCGACGCCCATCCCGAACCGCTGGGCGTATACCACGTGATTGTGGGCCGAAGGGCCGCCGGGCCGACACCGGACCCGGCGAAAGGAAACACGTAGATGCCGGACATTTCCGTCCCATGGGGCACGGATGAACTGACCATCGCCCTGCCCAGCGAATGGGAAGTCCAGCAGATCGCCGCACCGGACCTGCGGGAGGCGCCCGCCGACTGGCCGCAGCAGTTGGCACTGGCGCTGAACCAACCGGGGTCCGGTCCGCCGCTGGGAGATCTGCTGTACAAGGCCCGCCACGGGCAGATCGTTCTGGTCGTCGAGGACGTAACCCGCCACAGCCCCCTCGGGCAGATCCTCGAGATCGTGATGCGAGAGATTCGCCATGCTCACATCGCCCCGGAGCAACTACAGATAATCTTCGCCACCGGGATGCATCCCCGAATGACACCGGCCCAGGCGTTCAACAAGCTGGCGCTGGCCGGCGCGGGTATGCGCTGGCGGTCCAATCCGTGGCACGATCCGAGCAAGTACGTCCTTTTGGGCAGGGCCGGTAATGTTGACGTCCGGGTGGACCGCGACCTGGCCGCCGCGGACCTGCGGATTGTCATCTCCGCCGTCGCTCCGCACCTGCAGGCGGGCTTCGGCGGGGGATACAAGATGTTCCTACCGGGGTGTGCGGGACTGGAGACCATACGCGGGCTGCATCGACTTGGAATCGCCCGGGGCCGCGCCCAACTGGTGGGCACGACGGCCGATCTGAACCCGATGCGGGCGGCGATTGACATGGGCGGTAAGCTGGTGGACGAAAACGGCGAGGGTAGCTTCGCGGTCCAGTACCTGCTAGACGAGCAGGACCGCCCGGTGTTTATCGCCACAGGGCAGGTGATACCGACACAACGCATGCTGGCCAAACAGTGCTCCGTCGCCTGCGGAGTGGTAACCGGTCCGCCCGCCGACGTGCTGGTCACCAACGCCCACCCGTTGGATTTCGATCTGTGGCAGTCATTCAAATGCATACCCAACACATCCTCGGCGGTTCGCCCAGGAGGGGCGATAATCTGCCTGTCACGCTGCGCGGGCGGTGCCTCCGGGATGAAAACGCCGCCCTTACCTCTAAGCGGCACGTTGATGCGACGGATTGTCAGGGCGATAGGTCCGGAGGCGCTGACGTCACTGCTGACGCGGTTGGTCCCTTCCCTGGCGTCGGACGCGGTCTTTTTCGTGCGGCTGGCGCTGCAGACGATACACCGCAATCCCGTTTTCTTCGTCTGCCCCGCCCTGCACAGCTCGGGAGCGAAGTTTCCGGGCCTGGATTTCTTCGCCTCGGGAGAAAATGCCATACAGGCCGTCAAAGAGATTCTTGGTCCGGGGCGCCAGCGCGTAATAGTATTCCCCGCCGGCGGGACGAGCTTTCCGGTTCGCCCGGCGGCGTCCCCGGCGGGGGCAACATGAGCGACGAGAACCAAGACAGACAGTTGGCGGGCCTGCAAAAGGTGTTGCAGATCAGCCGATCCCTGGTCGCCGCGACCGACATCGACAGCCTGCTTGCACTGATCATCGAACGCAGCATGGAGTTGCTGACGGCCGAGCGGGCGTCGCTGTTCCTCTACGACACCCGAAGCGACGAGTTGTTGACGCGCGTCGCCGCCGGCGTCGATGAGATTCGCGTCCCGGCCGATAAGGGCATCGCCGGTGCAACCGTAAAGACCGGCTCGACGATCATCGTCCCGGACGTCTACGCCGACGATCGCTGGAACCCCGATGTCGACCGCCGAACCGGGTTTAAGACACGTAACATCCTGTCGGTCCCGCTGAAGGACTACGAGGGCGGCCTCGTCGGCGTGCTGCAGGTAATCAACAAACGCCGCGGCGGGTTCGACGACTATGACGTGACGCTGGCGGAGACGCTGGCGGCACAGGCCGGCGTGGCCATTCAGCGGGCGACGCTCATAGAGCACTATCTGATCAAGCAGGAAATGGAGCGGGCGATGAAGATCGCTCAGGACATCCAGCGAGGCCTGCTTCCCCAGAGCAACCCGCAGATAAGCGGGTTCGACGTCGCCGGGTTCTGCCGGCCCGCCGACGAAACCGGCGGCGACACGTACGACTTCATGCACCTGGGCGACGGGCGATGGATGATGCTGATCGCCGACGCGACCGGCCACGGGATCGGCGCGGCGCTGGTTATCGCCGAGACGCGCGCGATGTTGCGGGCGATCGGCCTGGGCGGGGCCGATGCATCCACCGTGCTGGGCAGCGCCAACAATCTGCTTACCGGCGATCTGACCGAGGGGCGATTCGTCACGTGTTTTCTCGGCGTGCTCGATCCGGCCGCCGCGTCGCTGAGTTACGCCTCGGCCGGTCACGGGCCCATCCTGTTCTACGATCGCAACCGCGATGCGTTCCGCCAGGCCGCCGCCACCTCCCTACCGCTGGGCGTCATGGCGGAGGTGGACTACTCCCGCCTGGAAACCGTGCCGATGAAAAGCGGCGACCTGGCCGTCATCATCACCGACGGTATCTTCGAGGCCGTCAACGCCGACGACGAGCAGTTCGGTATCGACGCGGTAATCCAACTGCTCCGCCGCGACCGCGACCTGCCGGCCGCCCAGATCACCGACTCGCTCCGCGACGCCGTGCTGGACTTCACACACGGCCAACCCCAGGCCGACGACCTGACCGCCGTGGTTATTCGCAAGTCCTGATTCTTCCGCCTTTTTCGCCATTGTTCGCCATTGTTCGCTTTTTTTTACCAATCTTCGCCAAGAAACTCGCGGCCCGCCGAGCCCCGCCGGTTGTCGCAGTTTCCCGCACGTTGTCGCAGTTTCCCGCCAGTTGTCGCAGCCGGCCACCGTTTGTCGCAGCCTGTCGCAGCCGGCCACA
>DAOVQV010000033.1 GCA_030628445.1 Phycisphaerae bacterium
AACGACGACGGCGTGGTGGACATCGTGGACCTGACAGCTCTGGCTGCCAATTGGCTTGCCCCCGGCCCGCCCTGGTGGACCTCGGGCGACTTCGACGGGAACGGTGTGGTCGACATCGTGGACCTGACCGCACTGGCGGCGAACTGGTCCACTGTCGGCAGCGCGCCCCCCGTGCCCGAGCCGGGTTGCGTGGCGCTGTTGTCCGTGGGCTGTTTGGCGCTGCTGAGGCGCCGCAGGAAATAGGCCGCCGCTTTTCCATGGCGAGCTTTGTGCTTCTGTGAGCCCAGAGGCCGAAGCCAAGCCGTTGTTATAGACCGGCCGTGCCGTTCGGCGTGGCATTACCAAGCTGCGCCGAACGGTAGCGCGGGCGGTTCCGTGAGATGTGTGTGCGTTGATAAGCCCCTGGTTGGACCAGCCGGGGGTTTCTTGCTCAATTGAATGTGATTGTCGGTCTGGTTCGCCCTTCCTCCGTCAGGCCTAAGCCGCCGGTTACATCTTTCGGATCACGCCGACGACGATGCCTTGGATATCCACGTTATCCACGTAGATGGGCTTGAATCTCGGGTTGGCCGGCTGGAGACGGATGCGGCCCTTTTCTTTGTGGAAACGTTTCAGCGTGGTTTCCCCGTCATCCAGCAACGCCACAACCGTCTGGCCGTTTCGAGCTGTGTTGCGGCGCTCGCAGATTACATAATCCCCGTCGCAGATGTGTTCGTCCACCATGCTGTCGCCGGTGACCTCAAGTACGAACCTCTCGCCAGGACGGGCGAACAGCTCGTCGAAGTCCAGCATCTGGCGGTCCTCGATTGCTTCAATCGGCTTCCCGGCTGCGATTCGTCCGGCTAGGGGCAATCCGCTCGACTGTTCGTCGGGGAATTGTACGTCAGGATGGACTTGCAAAGAGCGGGCGCTGTGTTTCGGGCCGCGCAGAAGCAGGCCCTTTTTTTCGAGGGCGTTTACGTGCTCGAAGACCGTGACCTTTGTCAGATGAAAATGGTCGCCGATCTCCTGCATAGTCGGGGAATAGCCATGCCGTTCGCGCCAGTGGCGAATGAACTGGAGGATCTGAAGTTGCCTCGGAGTGACGGGTTGCATGATCGGCCTCCTTAGGTTCAGCGGTCCGGGCCGGACAGGGGGATTCGTCCCGCCGCGCCTCCGACCGGGCTTTGACAGCGTAGCTGTCCTCTGTAGATCGCGCTGCGACGTTTTCGAGTTCGGCAGAAGCTTCGGTGATGATCTGGGTGCCGTCCTGCAGCTTCCGTGCCGGGCGCTGCGCAGCAGCCAGGATTTGGACTGCGCTGACTATTTTCCTTCCGATTCTGCGCCACGAAGTTTCACCTGAGCGGAGCTCTGCCACGGGTGCCTTGGGTTCGTCTCGTTCGCGCGAGCCTTGCGGTGACGGCTTGGACAAGGCCGGCCAAACGCGGACGTAATCCCCGCCAGGCCCGAACTGGCACAAGGGTGGGTCGATCATGGTTCACAGCCCTTCATCGCTTCGCGTGCTTTGGGCTTGCCAGATGGTTAGGAATGCACGTCCATCTGCAAACACCAAAGCAGCACGTGATGTGACCGCGAACTGCGCCGATCCACCGGCGTCACCGCAAATTCGGCTTTTGTTCGCAGTCCAGACTACCCTAACATCGGTCGAACGTCAAGAAAGACGTTAGGAGTTTTTTTCGCAGTTTCTTCCAGGTTCCGCTGTGGGCGCGGCGGCGGGAGGACCTGCTGACGGCGTAAGGTCTCCCGCCCGGGCCCAATATGTTCAACGCCGCGCCGGCGGGTGCACTACCTGCGGTATCTGTCCTTCATCGGACGAGGTGAGGCGAGTTCTTGACAAGAAAACATCGGCGGGGGTCAAAAGGACCTGAAGCTGCGCAAAAAAGCGACATGGCAGGGGGTATGCCATGCCGCCAACTGCGCGCCCTCCGTCAGCTGTGCCGGGGGGGAGTGTGCTGACGGAGGTTTTTCAAGGCACGTCAACCGTCAATTACGGTGAAGATGAGCCGTCGTCGCCGTTTTTGTCCTTGTCTTTGTCATGCGGTGGACGCGCTTCAAGCATCTGCCGCAGGTACCGATTCTCGCGCCTGGTTGCTTCCAAATCGAACAGCAGGTATTTGATCTGAAGGCGAAGCACTTCTAAGGTCTCTTCCGTCGATACTTGATCTGTGGGGCTGTTGGATAGGTACATACCCTCGGGTGTCCGCTTCTTGGCGTTTGCGGCCGGCAGCGCCATAATGGTCTTGTTTAGAAAGGCCAACTCTTTTTTTATTGCCGCCTCGTTCATGGCAGCTTTCTCCTGGTACAAAGAACGAAAAACTTAGCAGGGCAAATTACCAATCAGCCCTGGCGCACACATTAGCAGCAGTATCTAGTGCAATTGCAGTACCATGGCTCCGGTGCGCGGCGGCGATGTCCGTTGGGCCTAACCTCTTTGTAATGCGCTGGTTGCGTCTGCAAGAAGCTGTCGGAAGCTGCGATGAGGCTACTGATTATGCCGCTAGTGTTGCCGGCACGCATCACTGCGATTGGTGCAAACCACGTAACTCCTTTCGCAATAGTCTGTAAGCACAGGTCGTCGGTTCGCGCCGGGCGTTGTTTACCAAGAGCAACACAATTCGAGAAGCCGACACTTCGAGGTTGCTTTTTGTCTTGGGCGGTCGGCTGGGCTGTGCCTTGTGTTGGACCTGTGATTACCTAGGTCGGGGTCCGGCATTTCGGGTCGGACCTGCTAAGCCGGGGAAGGAGGGCGGGTCTTGGCAGTTGTGGAATTCCCGGTTGCGATGTGCATTGATCTGAGGGTAACTTCCCTTTGTGGATATGATTGAGCTATAGGCAGACTGCACTGATGGACAGAGCCAGCAAATCCCCGCCGCTTATCCTCGCCTCGGCGAGCCCCCGGCGCCGAAAGCTTCTCGCTGAGGCGGGTCTTGTCTTTGAAGTCGTCTCCCCGCCCGTCGACGAGCCCGATCATGTGGGTCTGCTCCCGCCGGCCCAGCGGGCTGAGGCGCTGGCGTACTTCAAAGCGCGCTCTGTTTCCCAGTATTATCCCGGAAGCTTAATTCTAGGTGCCGATACGATCGTAGCGGTCAGCGGCGTTGTTCTAGGCAAGCCGGCCGATCAACTCGAAGCCCGCCGGATGCTCCAGACGCTTTCGGGAACGCGACACGTTGTGATCACCGGTGTAGCATTGTTGGGCCCGGATAAGCGGCGGCTGATTGCTTCTGAGACCACCTATGTGACAATGCGGCCGATGTCGAATGGCGAGATCGAATCGTATATCGCCTCCGGCGAATGGGAGGGCAAGGCCGGCGCTTATGCGATCCAGGAGACTGCTGACCGATTCGTCGTGTCCGTTGAGGGGAGCTTTTCGAATGTCGTTGGCCTACCGGTTAAGCTGGTCAAACGGATGGTTAATGAGCTATGGAAAAGCCCCGATGCGCATAAGCCCCGCTGAGGCCCTGTCATTTTAGGCTCACGGCGCTTCTTTAGGAAGGATACAGGTCCGTTGAATGCTTCTGTTACCTGCAGGTTGATCCAGGCGCTGGTAAGGCGACTGGTTGCTGCCTTGGTCATGGGTGTTTTGCTTTATATCGTCGGTGCCGGTTGTGGTGGGGAATCGGCCGGGCCTGAAGTGATTATCAATCAGAGGCGCTGGTCGGTCGAGTTAGCCGTCACCTTCCTCCAGCGATATCAGGGGCTCTCGGGGCGGGCAAACCTAGCAGAAGACGTCGGTATGCTTTTCGTGTACCCGGACGCTCGGGTCCGGGGCTTTTGTATGCGCGGGTGTCTGATTCCGCTTGATGTGGCGTTCATCGGTTCGGACCTGCGGGTAGTCAAGATATGCACAATGTCCGTCGAGCCAGACCACGCCGGGCGGGTCATCTACAGCAGCGACGTTCCCATCCAGTACGTCCTGGAGGTTCGTGCAGGCGGCCTGGCGAGAGCAGGGGTAGCTGTGGGGGATAAAGTCTTACTGCAAGGGAAGATCCCCGACGCTGCTAAAGCCGCCCCGGACCCATGACGATGAGCAGATGGGTGCAGCGGTGCCTTTCCGTCATTGGTTTGGGAGTGGGAGCTATCTTGGCAGTTAAGACAAAATCCAGGCTTCTTTGGGTGAGCGACATCCCCGCCCCGCCGGACCTCTGCGAAACCTTGGGCGACGATTGGGAATTGACGCCGTACCATGACGCCGAACCGCTCGGCCCGCAACTGGTAGATATGACGCTGGTCGTGGTCTATAGTAGCGGGGATCCTGAGTCTCAGCACCAGTTCTGCCGGGTTGTTAACGCACTGGCGCGTGCCTCTGCTGTCGGCGTCTTCATCGTGCCCGAGGACCTCCTGCCAGTCTGGACCGATCTGTGTCGCAAGCACGGGCAGTTTCTCTGTGTCAGCGAAGATACCAGCCCCCAGGAGCTGGCTGCGAAGCTTTCCGCCGCTGCTGCGGTTCAGCCCATCGTCCGCGATCTTAAGTCTGAGCTGTCTGCGAAAAGTCAGAATGGCGCGTCGAGGGACCGAGTCAGCGACCAAATCGACGAAGAGATGCGCCTAGCGGCGAAGCTGCAACGAGACTTCCTTCCTCGCACCATGCCGCAGGTCGGACCCACCCGGACGAGCGTGTTCTACCGGCCGGTCAGCTACCTCAGCGGCGATATCTACGACGTCAGTCGCTTGGACGAAACCCACCTGGGGTTCTTCATAGCTGATGCAGTCGGCCACGGCCTCCCGGCGGCGCTGTTCACGATGTTTATTAAGAGGGTCTTTCAGACCAAGCGGATATTCGAGCATAGCTATGAAATCGTTCCGCCTGACGTATCGCTGGCCGAGTTGAATGAAGATATCTGCCAGCAGGACCTTTCCAGTTGTGAGTTCTGCACCGCCGCGTATTGCGTGCTGGATACCGAGGATCTGTCTTTGGTTTATGCCCGCGCCGGCCATCCCGAGCCGGTCCTGATCCGCAGCGACGGCCAGGTGCAACTGCTGGCGGCAGAGGGGGGCCTGTTGGGGATTTTCCCCGAGGAGAAATACCAACTGGAGCGAATTCAGTTGGCTTCGGGCGACAGGCTGCTGCTGTACACCGATGGTGCGGAGCAGATACTGTGGGGGAAGGACAGGCCTGATCCGTCGGCCCTAGAGGAAGTATTCAGGCCGTGGTCTGGTATCCCGCGAGACCAAGTCCTCGAGAAGCTGGCGGATAGAATCAAGGCCGACGGGGATCGGCGACATGAAGACGACATCACCGTCTTGATCGTCGACGTCGAGTGATTTCAGCTCCGATCAACGTACTCATCGTTATCCCAAACTGTTTTTTCCTTGTGCGAGGGGCTCGATTCGCCTTCACGAGACGGCCGGCCGGTCTGGCCTGGTTGGCACGTAACCACGCGGTCCGCTTGAGCAAGTTGAGAATGAAACCTTGACACCCCCTGTGTGTGTCTGTGAAACTTGCTCGTTCATACGTTCCATGCTAGGAAGTTGAGGACCGATGTCACCGAGAGCAAAGGGATTTCGTCCGGTTACGGTTGTTGCGGTATTCCTTGCGTACCTGGTCCCCGGAGCCGGGCACATTTATCTTGGGCGCGTCGCGCGCGGGGTTATCATTCTTGTTACGATCGGCGCGACGTTTTGGGCGGGGATGTGTATCGGCGGGGTGACCACCATGGATCGCCGCTATGATCGATGGTGGTTTGCCGCGCAGATGTTAAATGGTGTTCACGGCCTGATCGGTTGGCAAATGCACGAGGGTGTCCACCGGCGCTTGCAGATCAGACTATCTGAGGATCCGCGATACTTATCCGACAGGGCCAGGCTTCGAAGGGACATAAGCAAGGCGGGGTTGGAGGCGTTTCAGCGCCCATACCTCGATAAGCTTCAAGCTGACGAGGGGATTGCGTTGGTGGCGCCGGGTGAGACCATCGCACGGGCCTACGCAGGTGTTGCGGGGATGCTGAATTTGCTTTGCGTCTTTGACGCTTTGATGTTGTCACTTATCGGCGTATCGGGCCAAGGTGCCGCCGCCGGACCCCGAAAGGAGCCGAAACCGGCGCAACTGTCATGATTGCCTGGACTATCTTCTATCATCCTGTGTCGTTAGGTTCCGACGGCCTGTTGTGGCTGGTCCTGCCTCTGTGTTTGTCGGTGGCAGTGATTTACAAGACCGTGCGCACGGGCGAGCTCCGTCGCCTTCCGCTTGAGATAGTGGCGTGTCTGGCGTACATGGCCGTCGGTATGGTTTTGCTTGGTGCTGCTTTATGGGTCGTGCAGAGGTTCTTCCAGTAGGCCCGCAAGCCCGCCGGCCCGGCCAATAATACCTATCCACAGCGATTCATATCTGTCCTTGTTCCAATTCTTAGTCTCAGTTCAAAAGAACTTTCCCTACGAACCTAGAATCCACTGGGGCTTTAAGGGCGCGCATCTGTTTTTCGTGCACGTAAGTTTAGGCGCAAGAAAGTTGACGAGCGGCTTTGAACCCCGGGCAAATAAGGCCCTTGCGGACATAGCGGCGCTGTGATACGTGCTGAGATATGAAAGACTCTCCCAAGAGCAAATGGTCGGTCCTTGAACTGCTCAACTGGACGAAGGAATACTTCCGGCGGGCCGGGTTAGCCCAGCCCCGACTGGCGGGTGAGATTCTGCTGGCCCACGTACTCGAATGCGAGCGAATCCAGCTTTATACACGGTTCGACCAGGTTCCTTCCGCCACCCAGCGGCGAGCGTTTCGCAATTTGGTCCTCCGGGCCGGTGGGGGCGAACCGGTCGCCTATCTAATTGGCCGGAAGGAATTCTACTCCCTTACGTTCAAGATAACCCCGGGCGTGCTTATCCCCAGGCCGGAAACGGAGATCCTAGTCGCGGAGGCCCTGGCTCAGCTGAGCCGACTCACCCGGCCGGGGAGTATGTGGGACGTCTGTACGGGTAGCGGCTGCGTGGGTATTACCGTTGCGGTACACATCCCAAACGTCTCGGTGCTGGCGACGGACATATCACCCAAGGCGGTGGCCTTGGCAGCCGAGAACGCCGCGACCCACCGTGTTGACGATCGCCTGTGCTGTTGCGTGGCGGACTTGCTCGACCGACCGGGCGATTGGAGCGGGCCTGTCTGCTTTGACGTGATAACTGCCAACCCGCCGTATGTCGCCGATGGTGATGAGGTAGCCCGCGCCGTCCTGCACGAGCCTGCTCTGGCCCTGCGCGCGGGCCCGGATGGGATGAGGTGTTTGGAGGCGATCATCCGAGACGCGCCGCAGGTATTGGCCCAAGGCGGCGCGTTGCTCTTGGAGTTCGGCTGCGGCCAGGCCGATAAGGTTCGTGACTTGATCGTCGCCGGCGGCGGCTTCGCCGAGCCGCGAATCATTCGCGACCAGCAGAACATCGAACGAGCCGCCGTGGCGATTCGAAGCAAGTGAACTCGAATGTTGCGAGCCGAGATCGGGAAGGAGCGGGATCTGTTGACTCCTACTACTGTTCCCGCTCGGCTCGGTTTGCGGGTCCTGTTGTGTTTGCGATGACCCTACGCTTGCCGTTCTTTCGGTAAGCGCTCGGCGCGCATGTCGTCGTTGGCTTTTTCCGCTCGCGGGAGGTAATCGTAGAGCGGCGTCAGTTCGAATTCCTTGATGATCTCGGCTGTCGAGACGTCCTCGGAAACCGACGCCAGAGTCCACCAATCTTCCTGATGGTACCATCTCAGTTCGACCTTCGAGCCGTACTTGGCCTCGATCTGTCGGGCCTTTTTGATGTGGTAGTCGATCTCAAAGAGCCGCTTGCCGAGGTTAAGGTCCGCCCAAGTCCATTGTCTGAACACCCCCGTCGTTGCGATGACGTCGCCTGTTATGTCGAAGATCTTTGAACTGCGCCCTATCGTTGAAGAGACGACGTAGTATTCGTTCATCCATGCCAAGGCGGCTAATCGTCGCTCGGCTGGATAGGCGGACGGCCAGAAGAGGATCTGTGCGCCCTTTTCCTTCAGCATGGACCAGAACTGGCGCCAGTTGACGTCGAAGCAGATCTGGATGCCGATCGTAGCGCAGTCCAACTCGAACACGGGAGGATCGAGCGGCCCGGGGCACCCGCTGTTGCCCATGCTGCTTTCTTCCAGCGCACCTTCGGTAAGGTGGACCTTGTCGTACCGCCCGACGATATCGCCTTTGCGGTCGTAGATGACGGCGGAGTTGTATTTCACGCCGTCGACAATGGTCCGTAGCGGGCAGATGACGTTGCAGTTGTGCTCTGCTGCCCACTTGGCTACCGGTTCGGTCGATGGGCCCGGGACGGGTTCGGCGTCCCCGCCGGGGAAGCATTCCGGGATGCAGAGGATATCGGCTTCGAGGCTGGCCGCCTGGTCCATCAGCTCCAGCGTTGCTGCGACGCGTTCGGCCTTGTCCTTGGTATGTACTTGGTCCTGGCAGACCGTAACGACGCGCACAATGGCGTCTTTCGACCGGATTGTTCTTTGCGAACTTACCATAACTTGTATTCCTTTCTGCACCTGGCGTGGCAGTGGTTGCTGCGCCGCCCCCGATTGTGACGGATGCTTATGCAGGATGTCAAGATACACCCGTCAGGTGGTTGCTACGGGCAGTGCCCGCGCGGTATGGTATCGGGCCCTAAAAGCAGCTTCAGGTGGGTGGATATGGCGCTGGACAAGTTTGTCATCAACGGCGGGAATCGGCTTAAGGGTGAGGTCCAAGTCAGCGGTGCGAAGAACTCCGCTCTACCCATCCTGGCCGCATCGCTGCTTACTGAAGGGACCTGCACGATCAGCGGTGTTCCCGATCTGGCCGATACGCGGGCGATGGGCGAGCTTCTGGGCGATCTGGGCGCGTCGGTTTCGCGCGAGGAGAACGGTCGGGTGCATGTCCGCGTCGCCGACGAGCGCCAAAGCCACGCCCGATACGACCGCGTCCGAAAGATGCGGGCCAGTATCTGCGTGCTCGGTCCGCTACTGGCAAAGCGTAAGGGGGCCCGTGTGGCGATGCCGGGTGGCTGTGCCATTGGCTCGAGGCCGGTGAACTTGCACCTTCGAGGCCTGCGGGCACTGGGAGCCCAGATTGAGCTGGACGGGGGCGATATCGTCGCTGTGGCTCGTAAGCTGCGCGGGGCAGAGATATTCCTTGGCGGACCTTTCGGGTCAACGGTGTTGGGCACGGCGAATGTGATGATGGCTGCGACACTGGCGGAGGGACGGACCGTCATCGAATCAGCTGCTTGCGAACCGGAGATAGCCGATTTGGCAGCGTTCCTCAACGCAATGGGCGCCAAAGTGTCCGGCGCCGGGACGCCTCGTTTCGTCATCGACGGTGTCGAGCAATTATCCGGCGCCGAGCACCGAATCATCCCCGATCGCATTGAGGCCGGGACGTTCATGATCGCCGCGGCGATAACCAACGGCGAGATCAACCTGCCCAACGTTCGAGTCGATCACATGATGGCTGTTGTCGATAAGCTCCGCGAGG
This sequence comes from Phycisphaerae bacterium, assembly GCA_030628445.1. Lineage (GTDB taxonomy): Bacteria > Planctomycetota > Phycisphaerae > SM23-33 > SM23-33 > DAOVQV01. The sequence goes on from DAOVQV010000033.1 coordinate 9,447, forward strand.
TGGGGGTTATCATCGACAAGGCCGATGGCGGGGCGGTGGTTTCCACCACCCGGCACCTGGAACCCACCGACGCTACGACCCAACCATTTCCCGGCTTCCCGACCGATCTTCAGGCCCAGCTGACGAGCTTGCTGTGCCTGGCCGAGGGTAACAGCGCGATTACGGAGAAGGTCTTCCCGGACCGGTTCATGCACGTCGCCGAGCTGCTGCGAATGGGGGCGAACATCCGAAAGGAAGGCCCCACGTCGATCGTCACGGGCGTAAAGCGACTAATAGGAGCTCCGGTGATGGCCTCGGACTTACGCGCCTCGGCCGCCCTCGTCTTGGCGGGTCTCGTCGCCAAGGGCACCACAACAATCAGGCGCGTCTATCACATCGACCGGGGATATGAGCAGATCGAAACCAAACTCCAAGCCCTCGGTGCGGATATCGAACGCGTGAGTGACTGAACCGGTCAAGACGAAGCCTTTGGGTACGCCGGAGGGCCTCACCTACCAGCCATTGCCCCCTTCTTCTTTCGTTCCCTTGCCCCAGGAATCCGGGTCACGGAAGTATTCCTTCAGTTGCATTGCGGCGACGACGCC
>DAOVQV010000190.1 GCA_030628445.1 Phycisphaerae bacterium
GCGCTGGCGTGAGGCGCCTGCGGTGGGCGTTCTGACAGTTGGGGGCATGGGAATATTGCCCTGGAGGGTGGCCCGGGCCTATTGCTTATGTGGGAGAGACGTTAATGACAGATGAGCTCTTTAGAAACCGGTTGGGTAATTTTACCGAATATGGCGATCCGACGGGCTTTGCGCTGGCTGCGGTCGCCGAGGCCCTGGATACCATCGCCGAACTGTCTGATCAGAACATCGGCGGCGAGACCGTCGAAAAGAGGCTCGGCGAGTACAAGAACTGGGACCCGGATATTTTCCGAGTGGACAAGGACACCGAAGACGGATTCCGCAAGCGCCTCGCCGAGCGCGGCGAGCCGGTGGTGTTGCTGTCCGAGGAGGCCGGCCGCGTGGTGATCGGCGAAGCCGATCCTGCCTATTATGTCGTTGCCGATCCGTTCGATGGCAGCTGGCTGTTCAAGAGGGGGATACCGGACTTCTGGTATAGTTCGCTGGCGTTCTTTGACCCTCAATTCAATCCGGTCTGCTGCGCCGTCGGCGACGCCGTACCGCGCAACATCGCTTTCGCCAACGACACCGGCGCGTACCTGGGTAAGCTGGAAGGCGAGAAGTTCGCCCATTGCGTCAAGCTCGACAAGGAGTACCGCCGGACAATGGGCCGACCGGACGTAACGGACCTGTCGGTAGCTGGAATCGAATCGTACGCTTTGAAGCCGAAGAAATTCCTCCTACCGCTGGTGGACAAGTACCGCCGCTTGATGGAGCCGTTCAAGTTCTTCCTTCCCAACGGCGGCCCGTACGCGTTTGTCGACGTGGCCGAAGGCAAGATCGATGTGTACTTCGCGCCGCGACAACCCTTCGTGGACATCTTCTCCGGTCTCATGATCGCCGAGAAGGCCGGTGTCGTTGTAACGGATTCGCAAGGTAATCCCGTCAGGTGCAGCGATAACGTCGAGACCGTATACGATGTGGTAGCCTCCAGCAATCCGGCGCTGCACGAGAAGGTTCTGAATCTGATCTGGCAGTGTGAGAAACAATGAGGGAGTCCAGCATGGCGCCAGAGGTGTTAAACCTGAGTGACTTGGACGAGGCGGACGTACCCGCCAAGCTCAAGGCCGAGACTTACTTCGACTTCAAGGCGCACCCGTTCGCACATTCTGCGCTGTTCGGGGGCGCGAACGCCCGCTCGGTGATCGACGCCATCGCGGGTGTCGAACAGTATCTCAAGACCGTCGTCCCCGATCTGATCGCCAAGGCCGAACCCGTGGCGAAAAAGACCCAGGCGGACTTCCCCGGCCGCTGCGCCGGTAAGTTCACCGTGCTGCTGGAGGACGGCGCCGTGTTCGACCCGGGATACATCGTCGGCGGGAAGGATGAATCCGCCACCCTCTATCTGCGCCGAGGCGCCAAGGCCCTGGGCGCCAACATCTGGGTCGATAGCGGAAGTATCGTTATCGGTGAGGGCGTCTTCATCGAATCGGGAGCCGGGATCAAGGGCCTGACGATTGTCGGAGGCGACAGCGAGATCCGGCAAGGCGCGTACCTGCGGGGTAACGTCATCACCGGAGCGGGGTGCATACTGGGGGGCGAGCTGAAGAACACCGTGATCATGGAGAAGGGCAACTTCCCCCATACATCTTACCTCGGCGACAGCCTGTGCGGGTGCGAGACGCATTTCGGAAACCAGGCTACCAGTGCTAATTTGGGCATCCTGTCCGTCATTGAACGATCACCGATCGTGATGGAAGTGGACGGGCGGCGCTATAACCTGGGCCGGCCCAAGGTCGGGATCATCATGGGCGATTACTCCCAGGTCGGGTGCAATTCGGTCTCCGACCCGGGGACGTTCCTGGCCCCCTGGACGGTAGTCTATCAGCTCACTCGGCTCAACAGGGGCTTCTACGGCCCCAACGAGCTGCTGAAGAACAAACCGATGGAGCACGGGATCATCGAGCGCGTTCCGTTGCGAAGATAGACAACCAAACTTTTCCCGATGGCCCGGACGCCAAACCCGGCCGTGGTGTTCCCGCTTGGCGAACCGGTGAGCTTTGCGCAGCACATCCCAGGACGATTGCTAGGAGCGAATCTGTGAAAGCCCTGCGGCCCGTTGGACGGTGGAGATCGCTCTTGAGCGACCCTAGCGGGACGGTTCGCCGGCGTCTGCATGAGATCTACGGCCCCGACGAGGTGGAAATCCAGCGTCGATTGGGCCTGTGGACGGCCGCTCTGGACGGGTTTGCCCAAAGCTATTCACCCGACGCCGAGGTGTTGATCTCGCGGGCGTGCGGGCGCGTCAACCTGCTTGGGATGCACATCGACCACCGCGGCGGGGCCGTAAACGCACTCGGCGTGGGCGACGTGATCTTCGTAGCCCAACCACGTGATGACGACGCGGTTGTGCTTTGCAACGCCTCGGCCGACTTTCCCACCTCCCGCTTCAGCATCTCCAAGCAGCTCCCGCCTGACGGGATTGACGACTGGGACCATTGGACGATGCAGCAGTATCGCCTGCGCCTCGCCGAGGGGACACAGGCGGACTGGTCGAACTACGTCCGGGCTGCCCTGGTGTACTTGCAGCACATCAACACGGCGCCCGACGGTACCTTCCGCCCGCCCTTGAGGGGGATGAACGTTTTTGTCGCCGGAGACGTGCCCACTTGTTCGGGCTTGAGCTCTTCGTCTTCACTTGTGGTGGCGGCGATGGAGGCGTGCATCGCCATCAACGAATTGGCCATCTCCCAGATGGATATGGTGGAGGCCGCCCGCGTGGGTGAATGGTACGTCGGGACGCGGGGCGGCGGCGGCGACCACGCGGCGATCAAGTTCTCCCGGTACGGGCATCTGGCTCATCTTGGGGCGTTTCCGCTTACAGTGGAGCTCATCCCGTTTCCCGAGGAGTTCTGCGTGGTGCTGTGCGACAGCATGGTGGTTGCTGCAAAGACGGCCGCCGCGCGAGACATATTCAATCAGCGAGTCGCCTGCTATGAGCTGGGGATGTTGATCCTGCGCAAGAGCTTTCCGCAGTACGCGGCGAAAATGAAACTGCTGCGCGACGTCAACCCCTCCTGCCTCGACGTGGACGAGGGTGCGATCTACGAGATGCTCAAGGGCCTCCCCGAATCGGTAACGCGCCAGCAGGTTTCGCAAATCCTCCCCGAGGCGGCGGACCAGCTCGATCGGATATTCCGAACCCACGAACCCGTCGAAGGCGGGTATCACATACGACAGGCGTGCCTATACGGAATCGCAGAGTGCCTCCGCTCCCAGCGCGGCGCCGAGTTGCTGGGGGCCGGCGACGTGGAGGGATTTGGCGAGTTGATAACCCTTTCCCACGAAGGCGATAGGATGACGCACCTGCTCGACGGTAGGCGAGTTCCCCTTCAAAAGACGCTGGGCGACGGACAGCTTGATAAGCTAGCAGCGGACGTGCGGAGCAGCGACCCGAAACGCCGCGACAGCGCGCGCCTCTACCGCCAACCCGGCGGGTACGACGTTAGCTGCCAAGAGCTGGACGAACTGGTCGACATAGCCTGCGCCGCCCCGGGTGTCCTTGGGGCCGGTCTCGTAGGAGCGGGGCTCGGAGGCTCGATAGTGGTCCTGACACGCAGGGACGCCGCCGCCGGCATTATCGCCGCCGTCGAAGAGCATTACTACAACCCGCGATCCTTACCCCTCGGCGCGCAGCTGTGCGGGGGGGTGGGCGGATCGGGTGTACTGGATGCAGGCGGATAAGAGTTTCAGTCCCCATCCTGGGCCTTTTTCTTCTTTCTGGCCCTTTTGGAGAGGGAGGAGTACTGAAACGCCAGCCCGATCAAGGCCGGGACCGCGACGATCAGCGGGAGCAGGTGATGGTTCGTAAGCAACATGTCTTCCAGGTCGGTTTGGATGGACTCGTGTTTCATCAGGATCGCAAGGAATCCCGCTGTGCCCATCAGCGCCCCCTGCAGTGCCGTGAAGATCATAATGGTCAATCGCATCATCAC
>DAOVQV010000095.1 GCA_030628445.1 Phycisphaerae bacterium
AAGGCGACCAGCCCGCCGCCCAACCCCCCTGCCGCACCCGCCCCGCTGAGGTGCTCGATGTCTATGCGAAGGTCGCGGCGGATCAGCTCGGCCAGATGCGCAAGGGCGAGGTCCAGTTGGTCGACGATCTCGGCGGTGGCGCCCTTTTGCGGCCCGTAGACAGCGGCCGCGCCGTGGGGGCCGGTAAGCGGGTTCGTCACGTCACAGGCTACTCGGATGCGCGCCTTGGCGACGCGCGGATCGAGATTCACCAGGTCTATCCCGTCGATCTCAGTGAGCCCCCCCCCGGCCAGGCCGCACACCGCAGGCCGCCCGTCGCGGTTGACAAAGGTAACCCCCAGCGCCTGGGCGCATCCGCACCCGCCGTCCACTGTCGCCGAGCCGCCGATCCCGATTACGATCTGATCGGCGCCGGCGTCCAGGGCCGCAAGGATCAGCTGGCCCGTCCCGAAAGTGGTGGTCCGCAGCGGATTGCGCTTCTCCGGCGGGACAAGGCCCAGGCCGGACGCCGCGGCCATTTCGATAACGGCCGCTTTTTGCGCCTCAACCGGCCCCGGCGGCGCTTCGCCCTGAGAGACTACCCGGGCGGCCGAGAGGCCGACCTCGCCGGGAAGAGAAGTCCCGTCCACATGCCCGAGCATCGCAAACCGGGCGCGGATCGACCCGCCCAGCGGATCGAAGACATCGGCCGTAAGAAAACGCCCGCCGGTGGCAGCCACCATCGCAGCGACGGTGCCCTCACCTCCGTCGGCCATGGGGCAAAGGTCGATCACGGCGTCGGGGGCGACATCCAGGACGCCTGAGGCCATCGCGGCGGCTACCTTGGCGGCGCCAAGGGACTCCTTGAATGAATCCGGTGCGATAAGAACACGCATGCTATGGTTCCTACTGCGACCCCCTGGCCCTGATCGGGGCCCAGGCCCGAACGTTTCCCCTGGCGATCCCTATCTTGACGGCCTGTCCCGGTTTGAAATCTTCAAGTATGATCCCCAAGGAATCCAAGTCTTTGACGTAAAAATTCCCGACCTGAAAGACGATGTCCTTCAATTCCAGCCCCAGCTTATCGGCGGGACCGCCGGGGTCCAGACCGACGACGAGAAGCCTTGTGTCGGTCGGTAAGTTAAGGCCCTGGGCCAGCTGCGGCGTGACTTCTCGAAGCGTCATACCGAGAAACTGCTTGGCAAGTTTCTTGCCGTCCGGTTTCGGTTTGGCCTTGATCGGGACGGCGACGGTGGACCTTTTACCGTCCCGCAGGGCGGTTATGCTTACCGTTTTCCCCCCCGCCTTGGTGAGCATGGCGCAGGTAAAATCAGGGATGTCCCGCACCTGATCCCCGTCGAGGGCCACTATCCTATCGCCTGCGCGAAGCTTCCCATCAGCCGGGCTGCCGGGCGCAACCGATGTCACGTAAAGCTGGGGACCTTCAGCACCGTGACGCTGAGCCACCTTCGCGCCGAACACGACGCGGTTGATCCGCTCGAAGTTCAGCAGGTTTCCCAATTGCTGTGCCAACGTATCGACGGAAATGGCAAACCCTATGTTCTGAGCGTCGGCGCGGATGGCGGTGTTGACGCCGATCAGTTCGCCCCTAACGTTCAGCAGCGGTCCGCCGCTGTTACCGGGGTTAATCGGCGCGTCGATCTGTATCAGGCCCGAATACACGACGCCTTGGGCAAACTTCTGCGTTCTGTTGATGGCGCTTATGACCCCGGTGGTCAGCGTATTGGCGTATCCAAGCGGATTACCGATGGCGATCACCGTCTCACCGACCATCAGATCGTCGCTCCTGCCCAGCGGGAGGTGCGCCAGGGACCTACCGGAAGGTAGGTCTATCTTCAAGACGGCCAGATCGTATTTGGAGTCGGCGCTTATGACCCTGGCGTCGTATTCGGTGTTGTCGTGCGCCGTGACGGTGATCTTCTCAGCCCGCCGCACGACATGGGCGTTGGTGACAATGTAACCGTCCGGATGGATGACAAACCCGCTTCCGAGGTTCTGGACCTTCCGGGCAAACGGGAAGATATCCTTGAAAGGATCGTCGCCGAACGGACCGAAACCAATCTTTCTTATATACCGCGCGGAGATACTCACGACGGCCGGTTTCGCTCGGCGATACGCCACCACCACCGGCGTGATGCGCGGATCGTCGGTCTGCGCGGGAAAGGCAACTGAACCCAAACCCAACACGCAGACCAACTTGTAGATCAACACCTTTCTCATAACTGTCCGCTACAGATCCAGGATCTCCAGACGCTTCTGTGTATACGTGCTGCCGATATTGATAACGTTCAAATGCCCTATCCTCCGCCGCAGCGGCCAGTGCGAATGTCCGCAGTATACGTCGGTGACCTGGGGGCAGGAAAGCAGGGCGTCACCCACGCGCTCGGAGCCCATGTAGGCGGCGGCGAAGGCAAAGCGGTCGGGGCGGTCCTTGGGAACCAGCTGCTCAAACGGCAAATGATGGATGAACGCAACAATCCTGTCCACACTCGCAGATAGCTGGTCCAACTGGCGGGTGAGCTTTTCGGCGAGCTGCTGCGTGAACTGCTCGTCGCTCATCGGGAGTCTGACGTGCGCACCGTCCATCCAGCGGGCGGCGAATGACAAGTTGCGGCGCGAAAGGGCCTCGCCGTGGGTCCGCAGAAGCTGCTCGTGCCCGCCAAGGTAGACCGCCGCGCCGGGGGAGACCTTCGCCTCGTAGAACTGAAGGGGTATCCCCAATGACTCCTGGCGGAAGGAATAATCATACCACCCGATCGACCCGACCAACCCCACCGAACCCATCACGACGGGGTTGTGGTCCAGGACCTCAAAGCCCGCTTTATGGGCAACACCCGGGACTATACGCTCGTAGCGATCGAGAGAATCCTCCCCGGCCCGGCACCAGAGGCAGTGGTTCCCCGGGACGAGCAGCTTGGACCCGCCGAAATCGGCGAACAACTCCAGGCACTGGCGCAATTGCTCCGGATCAGCCCCAGCCGTATCGCCAACAATCACCAACGCCGAAGGCCCTTGGATCGCCGCTTCGGTGAGAACCCGTCCAGCCAACTGTTGGACAGGCCCCCTCGATCGGCCGATGTTGTAGTGTAGGTCTGCCGTTACCAGAATTCTCATCAGAAGGCTCATTATATTCGACGGGAGGGCGACAGTCCAACCGCCGAAGGGGCCGGGGCGCCTACCGGGGGTTAAAGAAGCTCCCCCCCCGCCGGGAAAGGTCGCTATAATGCACCGGGCCGTGCGAGGTCGAACGTACTGCGTACTGGATACCGCCATTAGAGACTCCAAACCCATATAGCTGATCGAACTGAAAAACCACCCACAGTGACTGGCGATTACGAGACATTTACGCCCGAAGAGCTCGCCGAGTGCCTAACCCACTACGACGTCGGCCGGGTCAAGAACATCGCAGAGTTCCCCAGGGGTTCCCGCCGCTCCCCCAAGGTCGTGATTGACTCATCGGCGGGTAAGTTTCTGTTCAAGAGACGGGCAGGCGGGAAAGACGATCAGTCCAAGGTTGCCTTTGCCCATCAAATCCAACTGAAGCTAATCGGCGAGGGGTTTCCTGCCGCACGGCTGATCCCCACTGGCAGACACCACAGCTCCATGCTGGTGCGCGAAGGTTGCATCTACGAGATGTTTGAATATGTCGAGGGGCAAAGCTACGACGGCTCCGCAGAAGCTACGCACCACGCCGGATATACCCTTGGGGTGTACCACAAGCTGCTGCGTAATTTCCACAGCGGGCACGAACCTCCCGTCGGGAGCTATCACGACTCGGCGGGAATCGAGCGGGCCATACGCAACACGGTGCGATCCCTCCCGATCAATGCCAGGCCGCCGGCGGCGGAGCTGAACAAGACGGTCGAGATGCTCCTGAAGGCATATCGATATTGCGCCGAGGGGGCGAACAAACTCGGCGTGCAGGAGTGGGACATTCAGATTACCCATGGCGATTGGCACCCCGGGAACATGCTGTTTGAGGGCGGGAAGGTGGTGGCTGTGATTGATTATGACTCGGCCCGCCTTCAGCAGCGGGTAATGGATGTGGCAAACGGGGCGCTTCAGTTTTCGATCGTCACGGGAGACAAAGACCCCGCCAAGTGGCCCGCGAACGTGGACAAGGACCGATTCAAGCATTTCTTGCGCGGTTACGGCGACGCCGATCGTACCGGGGCCGATGAAGCCAAAGCCATCCCCCGCCTGATGTGCGAAGCGATAATCGCCGAAGCGGTTTTACCCATCGCGGCTACGGGCAGCTTCGGACCGGTGGGGGGGTTCGCCTTTCTGCAAATGGTGGGTCGCAAAGTCAACTGGATCTTGCGCCACATGCAAGAACTGTGCGATCTGGTTGAGGTTTGAATCACCCCTTGTGAACTGCGTTACGATTCCGCTTGCTTGACGGGTCACACCCGCCCGGGCCCCGGCGGGCATGCGGGCAAAGACGGAGCAACACACACCGCCGGCACAGTGGATTCTGCGCGCGGCAAACCGCCCGGCCGTGCGCAATCAGCAACAGGTGCATGGGGTAACGGGCCTCCGGTGGGATCAAAGGCGTCAGGTGCTCATGGGCCTTCTGTGCGCCGGCGCCCTGCGGGAGCAACCCCAAGCGCCGAGTGATTCGCCCGACGTGCGTATCAACCGGGAAGACCTCCATCCCCAAGGCGAACAACATTACGCACAAGGCGGTTTTCGGGCCGACGCCGTCAAAACCGATCAGATACTGATACGCTGTGGGGGGCGGGACATCTCTAAGGTGCTCCAGGCTCACCTCACCGCGCGCGGCGCGGATGTCGCGCAGGATCTTGCGAATCCGCGGCGCCTTGATGCGGCTAAGACCACCGGAGTGTATGCAGCGCCGTATCTCCCCGACGGGAGCGTCGGCGGCGTGGTCCCAGGTGGCGAATCGGTGCTTTAGGTCCCTGAACGCCTCCGAGCTGTTGGCGCCGTTGGTGTTCTGCGAGAGTATCGTTCCGATCAGCACGTCGACTACCTGGCGGCGGCGCATGGGCATGGGAGGCCCATAGCTATCCGTAAGGAGTTTAAGGACGCACCTGAGTTTGGCTCGCTTCTTGGCGGGACCGGACATGTCTATTCCCGCACGCTGGGGGTGGTCACAGGTACCGGGGAGGTCTGCGGGTGGGTTTCCGCGGAGGTCTGCGGGTAGGACGATTGCGTCGCGGGAACCGAGGTCGCTGTTTCGGTATCCCTGCGGTGAAGAATCCTTCCCAGAATGTCCTGGTTCCAATGTTCGGCCGCTATCAAGGGCGCAACGTACTCGCTGACGAACCCGGCCGCGCCGCTGGAAAGGTGCCCGCCGGCGTGTCCGGACTCGGCCATGTTCTCGTCCCAGGGGATCTGGAAAAGCTTGTCATACAACTCCGCTCGGACGGAATCGCTGGGAACATCAAACCCGCGCCGCCCCGCCGATGAGCTGTGGTACCCGTCCATGGTCCCGGAGATGGTCGTGCCCACCCCCAGCATCATCCAGTCGCCGGAAGAATGAAAACTGACCACTCCCCGCCGCGATCGTCCCAAGACCCAGTCCAACATATATCCGGGCGACAGAGAAGGCGCGAGCATGATGACCCCGTCGACATTGTGACCCGGTGACAGCGACTCGACGACCCATGCGGCCAGGGCGGCGCCGCCGCTGTGACCTACCAGGACGACCGGGCGATTGGGATAATCCCAATGATACAGCTCGACGCGCCGGGCGATGCTTTCTGCTGTTGTGCGATTTGACAGCTCGGCGCGAAGGTTGTAGAGCGGCCCGAGCGGGACGGTCCAATCCTCCAGCTTGATCGCCCAGTCGACGCCGCCGGCGTCAAGCCCCCTGCAGATCTCCTCATTCAACCTCCCACGTCCTTCAATCCCCGTAAGGACGATCAAGAAGCCGTTGGCGAAGCGATCAGCGGTCATGTAAGGCTGGCGGTTGCAACCCGCCGCCGGCAAGAGAGCCCACAGAAGTATCCCGAAAACAAAGTGCCGCATTTCGGCTCAATTGTACCGTTCGGCGTCGGGGCCAGGTAGGGCTCAGTTGACCACGCTGATGGGTGCTGCTGTCAGGAACGCGGCGACGTTGGCGGCGGTCGCCTTCAGGAGCCTCTTTCGCGCGTCCGGTCATAGACCGTCAACTCCCCCAGCTACGATACGGGATCCCAGGGGTTATCGCCGGGATTGAGGGTATATCCGTCCAGAACAAGGATGCGCATGGACTTCTCCCGCCTGTCTACAAAGTCCCTTGAGGTGGCCGTGCTCGCCCAAACCGGAGGTGCGACATCGCTATCGAATCAGTCCTTAACCTCATATTCGGCGTCGATCACGTCGTCGCCGCCTTTATCGTCGCCCTTGGGGGGCTTCGATTCGGACGGTGCGGCGCCGGGGGGGGCCTGTGCCTGGGCAGCAGCCTCGGTGGCGGC
>DAOVQV010000072.1 GCA_030628445.1 Phycisphaerae bacterium
TCGGCCACGATGTACTGGATCCCGTACGGGCTGAAGGTCTTATCGTAGATGGCGATAGCCTGAGCGGAGCCCGGCTTCTGCTCGATCACCACGCCGAACGGCGAGTGCTGGAGCCCCAGCGAGACGCTGGTGATTCCGACCCTGTTGTTGCCTCTGACGGCAGCGTCAGGTCGCACGTCCACGGGGGAGAAGTCGTCCGTGTCATAGAAGGTGATTCGTCCCCCGTAGACCTCTATCACGCCGGCGTAGACGCCGGGCAGCGTGAAGGTGTACACGAAGTCGCCCCCCAGCCCGCCGCCCGCCAGAGCGTTACCGGCGGTGTCCATCAGGCCGCCGCTCTCTACAGTCAGCGTGTAGTCCTTGCCGAACTCAAGGTTGCTGCCGAGCTGCAACGTTACGGAATCAGAGTCCGCCTGCGCCGCGAGGATAGGCACCGATGTCAGGATGTCGTCCACCAGGGCGTAGTTCGCCGCATCCGAGAGCGGATAGAGCGCCATGGCCTCGGTGAAGTAGACCTCGATGGAATCGGTCGGGATTTCAGCTCGAGAAGGCGGGACCACATCCTCAACCTCAGGCGCAGTGCTGTCGACTATCAGCGTCCCAACGAGCTGGACATCATCAATGTTCCAGCCCGAATACCGCCGCCACGCATCGGTCGGACCCATACCGAACCGGATGCGGAAGTCCTCATTGCCGTCGGCATAATTGGAGACGTCGTACTCCATTAGGTTCCATTCGGAATCGACGATCTCTCCAGTGTTCCCGAATATGGTTTGCCAGTCGGCGCCGTCGTAAACTTCGACGTAGGCGTGATCGTCAAGGGAGGGCCAGTCCGGCATGCCAACGTTGAGCCATTGCTGGAAGCTGAGGGTCACACCGGAGAAATCGCCGCAGTCAATTACGGGCGACGTAATCCATATTGTGGCTCCGAGGGAGACTTGATAGTCGCCCCCGATGTTGTAGCCCAACAGGTACTCATCGCCGGTGGCGGTGGTATCGAAGGCGGGGTCGGGGTTTCCGTATGCTCCGCCGCTGGCCTCCGCCGGTCCGCGCTGCCATCTGTCCGTGCGATAGCCCGTCCACCCTCTGTCGGTGCTGAAATCGTCCTCGAAAACGAGGCCCGTGTCCCACGTGATTGAGCTGGCCAGAACGTTATTCGCTTCGTCGACCTCGGTAATGACACCGTCGGGATACACCAGGTCGGGCGTATCCACAGAGAACAGCAGGTAGTAGGGGGCGCCGCTGCCGAAGGGGTCAGCTGCGGGGAAATCGGACACGGTGATCGAATCCGAATACCGCTCAAATGGGCCAAGGCCGCCGGTCACGGTGTCGGAGCCGATCAAATGATCATCGCCGGTGTCCAGCACCTGGTCGTCGGAGAGGTAGAAGTCTACGGCAAAATCGCTGCCGAACCCCGTGTCACCCAAGTTCCGGAGCACGTAATCTATCCCCGCCACCTGGAAAGCGCCATAGAAGTAGTGGGTCGAAAGAACGACTCCCTCAGGCCGCAGATCGATCCCGGCAATCGGCGGGGGCAACGCCCCCAGTGCGCCCACCAGGTTCAGTCGGCCCCCGGTAACCATCAGTCCGCTCAAGCCAGGCAGCACGTCCACCCCGTCCATTATGGCCGTCTTTATGTCAGCAGCGGAGGCCACGGGGTTATAGGCCCTGAGCAGGGCGACCGCCCCCGTAACGTGCGGGGCAGCCATCGAAGTGCCGGACATGGAACCGTAGCTGTTCCCCGGCATAGTGCTGTAGATGGCAACGCCAGGCGCCGCCAGGTCAACGCTCGCTGCGCCGTAATTGGAGAAGGAGGCCAGCTGATCATCGTGGTCGGTGGCGGCTACCGCGATGATGTTGTCCAGGTCGTAGCTGGTGGGATAGACAGGGAATACGTCATTGTCGTCGCCAATGCCGTCCCATCCGCCGTTGCCGGCTGCGGCTACGAACAACTGGTCCTGCGCGTCCGCCAAAGCTATTGCATCATAGAGGGTTTGGCTGCCTGGGCCGCCCCAACTGTTATTGGTAACGTCAAACCCCATCGTCACGGAGTATTCAATGGCCTCCACGGCGGCTGCCATCGACAGGCCCGGCCCGGGGCCGACCCGCAGGGCGGCCAACTGGACGTCCCAGTTCACCCCCACCACGCCGACGCCGTTGTCACCAACCGCGCCGATGGTGCCGGCCACATGCGTGCCATGCCCGTAGGTATCGTAAGGGGCATTGTCGTCATCATAGAAGTCCCACCCGTAGTAGTCGTCTATGTAGCCGTTGCGATCGTCGTCTATCCCGTTGTTCGGGATCTCACCCGGGTTGGTCCACATATTATCCACGAGGTCGGGGTGCGCGTAGTCAATGCCCGTATCAATCACGCCGACCACAATATCCACATAAGCCAACCCGCCTGTTGTGACAAGCCATGCCTCGGGGGCGTCAATATCCGCATCCACGGTGCCGCCGGTCTGTCCGGTATTATGCAAGCCCCACAACAAGCCAAAATCGGGATCGTTCGGAATCAACTGGTCGCACGTGTAAATATAGTCCGGCTCAGCGTACGTCACGCCGGGCAACTGCGAGATTGCGGCGATCCCGTCCGCCACGGACACGCCGTCAGGCAAAGCAATGACGCCGGCGTCCAGGATAGAATAACCGTGGACAAGCTCCGCTCCGGCCACCAGCTCGGCCAGTTCTTCGGCAGAGCCGATGACGGAAGGATCGAATCCGGCTACCACTCTCCCCGGACGTACAGGCACCTCCGCCTGCCCCTCGCCAGGGACCGGGAAAAGTTCCGGCTCCCAGGGAGCTACCGTGGACAGGAGGATGCGCGGCTCCAGGACTTCCAACTGGAGACCGTCCGTCATCTTGCGTGCCTTCGTGTTCTTGTTTCTCTTAGGCTGGCCGATACCCATCGTCACTCCTTCGGTCAGAAACGCGACCTCTTACCGGCACGTTGCTGATTTCCACCCAAGGCGGATGCGCCGCTCGACGGCGGAGTTAACCGACGTAAGCGTGGACTCCGTTAATGTCGTAACCGGCGAAGTCCACCACAGGGTAGTAGTCGCCGTCAGCGAACAGGTCGAACACGCCCCCGTTCGCGTGGATCTCCTCATCCGGCAGCCCAGTGCTGGAAACCTGCCCGCGCACAATCACCCGGCTCAACGTGTTCGCCTGGATGTTGCTGTCCGTGTAATCGCCAGCGATGAAGACCTGGTTGAGGGCGCCGATCACCGTGATGTCCGAGTCAAGCACATCACGCCCGACGCTAAGCTGGGCAAGGCTGCCGCTGACGTCGATTCTGCCACTCGTCATGCCGCGCCTGGCGACGATGCGCCCGGCGTCAACGTCCACCTGGACGACGGCGCTGATCGGTCCGTACCGCACCATCAGCAGGTCAAGGTCGCCATGACTGGTGAGATCGCCAATGATGCCATTCGGAGTCTCGTAGTAGATCCTCTGCATCGAGCCGGCTTCGAGAGTGCCGTCGAAGTTGCCGTTTCGGACGCGGAAGTAGGCCAGCTCGTCGCCGACGTAGATGTCGTCGTCAATGACGGCTCCGCCGCCCGTGTAACCGTAGACCTGCAACCTGCCCACGTCACCCGTGACGTCGATGCGCGGCACAACGCTGCCGTTGCTCGTGACCTGCCCGCCGATGATGCTTATCTGGCCCGCGTCGCCCTCGACGGCCAGATCCGCCTGCAGGTCCCCGCGCAGGACGAAGACACCAACCCCGTCGCCAAGGCCGTTGTCCCCCAACTGGATATCGCCCTCAACGTCACCGGTCAGCAGAACCTTGCGCGTGTTGCCGCCTACCAGAATAGAGCTGCCCGCAGCCATGGCGGTGTCGCCCGGGTTCTTGATCTGGAGCATGCCCACATTCCCGTCGGTGACCTCCACAGCATTGCCAGCGGCCAGTTGCCCGCCGCGGATTCGGAGCGTCCCGACGTCGCCGGTGCTGACGGTCAGATTGCCGTTCAGGTCCGCGCCGCCCATCAGGTCTATGATGCCGACATCACCGCCGGTGACCGTGATGGGGCCGTTAACGGTCTGCCAGCTCTGCAGGCGGTCCAGGCCGGCGCCCGCCGTGATCGAGCCGGTGCCTGCCAGCCCTCCGCGCAGCCTCACGTATCCGATGTGACCGGAGGCGGTCACGATCCCGCCAAGGGGACTGGAGGAGCTGTCGAAGTAGGCCCTGTTGATCGAGCCCGCGCTGATGGTCACGCCGGGCACAACGGCAACGTCTCTGGCAAATTGCGCAGTTCCCAGTGTGCCACCCACTCGCACACTGCCCTCCATGTCGCCGTGCATCACCCTGAGCAGCCCAAGGTCGCCGTCAATGTCTATCTCGAAGGGCACCAGCGGCACGTCCGCCACGGCGGGGCTGCCGTCAGCAATAATGATTATGCTGCCCACGTCGCTGCCATACGTGGTTATGGTGCCGCCCATCGGGCCGCCCATAGTGCCGTTCTTGACCAGGATGCGGCCTATGTCGCCATTGACCTCCACATCCCCGTTCAGGTCGCCACCGAATATGAGCAGCCTGCCCAGGTCGCCCCCGGGGCTGCTGACGTCGTACTTTTCGATCTTCACATCGCCGTCAAGGGTGCCATTGACGCGGATGATGCCGATGTCGGCCGATACCCGATTGCCACGGATCGGGTCGTAGTAGCCGGTGGCCGTGATGTCGCCAAGGATGTCGCCGTTGTTGACATAGATGGCGCCGATGCCGCCGCCGGGTCTCAGGGCCACCGGCTGCATAATGGTTGAGACATCTCCTGTCAGGTCTCCTCTCCTGACCGTAATACGACCGATGGCCACGTTCCTGACGTTGCTGCCGCCGGCCGTAACGTTGCCAGCCAGGTCGCCCGACAAGACGTCAATAGAACCGATGTAGCTGTAGGCCGACACATCGCCTGAGATTCCCTGCCCGACTATCATGCGGTCCACGTGTCCGTGAGGTCCCACCATGGCGAAGTCGCTTTGCAGCTCCCCGCCAATGCGCACCAACCCGACAGGCCCTTCTATGTTGATGTCCGCGTCGACATCGTTCCGGACAAGCAGCCGGCCTAATTCGCTTGCACCAATATACAGATCGCCTGCGCCGCTGATGGCGTTGGCCGTGATGGACTTGATGCCCATGGACGCGGAGATGCTTGAAGGCTCATTAGCAATGATGTCGCCCTGAACCGATATTGACTTGATGGCCTTGAAGGCCTCGATCTCCATGTTGAGCATGTCGATGCCGGCGCCGCGCAGCACGATGGTGCCGATGTTCTGGTTGGTTCCGATTCCACCCCCCCAGGAGCCGTAAGGCAGCGGAGCGGTACCGTCCATGCCGCCGCCCAGGATGGTGATGCGGTTAATGCCTTCCTGGGTGGCGACATCACCCATCGCCCAGATCTGTGAATCCACCCAACCGTCGGTGCCCGGGCCGAGGTAGAGGTGGCCCAGAACGCCCACCTGAATCATCGAAGACTCGATGCCTGACCCCGCCCCTGTCAGTTTCAGGTTCTGAAGCCTGGGACCGGGCGTAGTCGCACGAGCGACGTTGGGCGCATATATCGGCCAGTCACTGAATTCGGCTCCCACGCCAATGGTGGCCACGCGGAGCAGAGTCTCGTAGCCTGTGAAATGACGTATGCCGCCAGCGGCAAAGACGGGCCCTTCGATCACCGTGTCGCTTGCCGAGAACCTGGAGAGCTGGCCACCGACAAAAACACCTCCGACGGGCCGTCCGCCGTAGCCGCCGTAAAGCCCATCACCGGGATCGACAAGAGCCACGTCGCCACCTGCGTAAACGACCCCAGCCACGCCGTCCCAGGACAGCGGGCCTTGTTCCATGCCGCGGAACTTAAACGCCGTGCCATTGCGAACGCCGTCGGCATCCGCGATGACCCGGCCGATGGACCCGCCCACGTACACGTCGCCGATAGAACCATCGGCCTCGATGCGACCGACGTTTCCGCTGGCAACGACGCCGTTGAAGTACCGCGTGTAGTCATCGCTGTAAGCGCCCCCGCTGGCGTTGGACAATGCCTGGTCCTGGCTGACGTAGAATACCGCAGGGGGTGCAAACAGGGTCGGAGTCGGATTGGGCAGGGCTCCTGCCTCAGGCGCGAACCTTTCGGTCAGACCAATGTGCCCGCCGGCGACGATCTTTCCCGCCGAGCCCACGTTCACATTCACTATGTCGCCCTGAAACGTGTAATTCGCTATTGCCGATACGTTGGCAGAGCCGGCGTCGACATAGTAGACGTCCAGCTCGGCCAGGGGATCCGGGCTGGTCACCCCCAGGTAGGTCCTCGAACTATCGGCGTCCGCGTCTAAGTGTATGTAACCCACGTCTGCCCGGCCCGATTGAATACCGATCACGACCGCGTCGTTCGCTGTGATCTCGGTGATGGCCGCGCCGATCGGGCCGCCGCCGATGCGATCAATCGGCAAGTAGCGGTATTGCAGCGTCGCCGGAACCCTGCTGCTGGCCAGCCTGGTACTAACGAAGGTGCCCCTCTTCGTGACGTACGTAGCCGTCTCAACGGTGCCCACCTGTGTGGTTGAGATAGGTATCAGGTGCAGAGTGCTGCCGCCGTCGTCAATGAAGACCTGACCTCCTCCGGAAACGGGCACCGGCTGGACCTCGCTCACGACCGTTGTGCCCTCGTGCCAGATCGTACCCTCAACGTAAGCAAAGGCCACGTCCATGCCCACCAGGGTCTTCAGCGCAGAGGGGGCATCAACAGCGCCGAAATTTCCGCCCACATGCAACAGGTCAACCCCATCCTGATACACGGAGACCTGCGCATAGAAGTCTCCGCCGGTCACTATCGAACCGACGTGTCCGCCGACCGTCACCTGGGGAGTCTTGTAAACCCAGGAGGGAACCCAGAGCAACGCAGGCTGGCCAAAGACACCCGCCACGTCGACTTCGCCCAGGTTCCCGCCGATGGTCATGTATCCGTCAGCGGCATCGGGGTTCGACATATCTCCGAACATGAAATTCCCGGCCCGCACTTCCAGCCTGTCGAAATCCCCGCCTATGTTGAAGTAGGGATAGTCATGGTCGTCGCTGGTGGCGCGACTGGCGGTGATGAACCCGAGGTCGCCGCCGACGACCAGGTTGGCGTCCGCGTAGTTGCCCAGGTTTCGCACGTCAATGAAGCCAGCGTCGGTCCCAACCCAGACA
>DAOVQV010000316.1 GCA_030628445.1 Phycisphaerae bacterium
GCCCGGCGCGGCGAGCTGATGCAGCAGGCGGCCGCGGCCAGGCCGTCGGGAATGGCATGCGTCCTGGGTATCGATGAGCAGAGAGCGAACGAACTGGCCGCCGCAGCCGCGGCGGGCCAGGTTCTGACCTGCGCGAACTTCAACTGCCCCGGCCAAGTAGTCCTTTCCGGTCAGGTCGAGGCCTGCCAACGGGCAGCCGATCTGGCCCAAGACTTCGGCGCCTCCGGCGCGGTCCAGTTGAAGGTCGCCGGCGCGTTTCACAGCGAGCTGATGGCCCCGGTGGCGGAGCAGTTCGCCGCAGCGCTGGAGACCGCCGAGATCAAGACGCCCGACCTGCCCGTCTTATCGAACGTCGACGCCAAGGCCCACGGCGAACCTGAAGGGATCAAGGACAGGCTGCTGAAGCAGCTGACCTCGCCTGTCCGCTGGGCCGAATGCATGGAGGGTGTAATAGCAGACGGCGTGGACAGTTTTTACGAGATCGGCCCGGGACGGGTCCTTGCAGGGCTGCTGAGGCGAATCGACAGGTCTAGAAAGTGTACTTGCATCAACTCCCTGGAGGCGATAGAGAAACTCTCTGAGGTTTCCATAACGTCGGCGTAGTTTAGAGGAGAATCATGGCGGACCCCCAGAGCCTTGCCATCGTAACCGGGGCCGGTCGCGGGATCGGCCGCCAGATCGCCGAGGAACTTCTGGCGATGGGCATGACCGTAATTGCGGTGGATCTGCAGGAAGACCTGCTGGCCGCTCTGCCGGGGGCGTTGGACAACCCCGGCGACAAGCTCCAGACACGCAAGCTGGATGTGACCGACTCGGATGCCTTCGGCGCCCTGATAGATGAAGTGGCGACACAATACGGTCGTCTGGACGTGCTGGTCAACAACGCCGGGATCACGCGCGACGGGCTCCTGATGCGAATGTCCGAGGCCGACTGGGATGCGGTGATGAACGTCAACCTCAAGAGCGCATTTGTGGGTACGCGGGCGGCGGCAAGGCACATGATCCGCCGGCGATCCGGGGCGATCATCAACATGTCCAGTTACTCCGGACTGGAGGGGAATCGCGGCCAGGCCAATTACGCAGCCTCCAAGGCCGGCCTGATAGGCCTGACCAAGACCACGGCAAAAGAGCTGGCTTCCAAGAATGTCCGCTGCAACGCCGTAGCGCCCGGTTTCATCCAAACGGAAATGACCGACGTCCTGCCCGACCAGGCCAAGGACATGGCCCTGGCGCAGATTCCGCTGAAGCGCTTCGGGCGGCCCGCCGACGTCGCCAAGGCCGTCGCCTTCCTGGCCTCGGAGGCAGCCAGTTACATCACCGGGCAGGTAATCAGCGTGGACGGGGGAATGCATACATAAAGCTTTTTCTTTGGGCCGCAGGATAGTATTGCAACGGCGGATGGGCGGGGATATAGTACCGCGGCCCTTTGGGAGACAATTGAGACGACAACCCGAGTGAATGATTCAGGGAGGTTCACACAGTGGCAGAAGAAACCGAACAGAAGGTCGTTGAGATCGTTGCCGAACAGATGGGCGTGGATAAGAGCGAGATCACGCGGGAGACGTCTTTCGTCAACGACCTAAATGCCGACTCGCTTGACACTGTCGAACTGGTCATGGAGTTCGAGGACGAGTTCGAGCTCAGCATCCCCGACGAAGAGGCGGAGAAGATCCAAACGGTCGGCCAGGCCATCGACTACATCAAAGAGCACTCGAACAAGGTATAAGTGCTACGCAACCCTAAGGACCAGCGCACATGGCTGAACGCCGGGTCGTAGTCACGGGCCTGGGTACGGTGAATCCGCTCGGGTTTGACGTCCAGCAGTTTTGGACCGCTCTTCTGGAGTCCCGCAGTGGAGTCCGTCGAATCCAGCGGTTCGATCCTACCCCATTTACCTCCCAGATAGGTGGTGAGGTACTCGACTGGCCCGGGATACCCACCGATCTGGTCGATTCGCGCGAATCGAGGCGCATGGATCGCTTCTCGCAGTTTGCGGTCGCCTCGGCGATCGAGGCCGTCGCCGACAGCGGAATCGATTTCTCCGCCAAAGACCAAGCCCGCTGCGGCGTGATGGTCGGAAGCGGGATCGGGGGCCTAAAAGAACTGGAGGACCAGCACAAGAGGATGATGACCAAGGGGCCCTCCCGCGTCAGCCCGTTCACCATTCCGAAGCTGATGGCGAACGCCGCCTCCGGTAACATCTCCATCATTTGGGGTCTGCGCGGCCCGAACTCTTCGATTGTGACGGCGTGCGCCTCAGCAACCAACGCCATAGGCGAGGCCTACAAGACAATCCTGCGCCTGGAGGCGGACGTGATGATCACCGGCGGCGCGGAGGCAGCCGTCACGCAACTGGGCCTGGCGAGCTTCTGTGCGTTGAAGGGGCTGTCAAC
>DAOVQV010000302.1 GCA_030628445.1 Phycisphaerae bacterium
AGCCTCGTCGAAGTTGATCCGCACGTTCGGACGATCGATCGCCGCCATGGTCTGGCGGCCCAGATCGCCATTTGTGATCAAGGGCGGATGAGTCTCCAGCGAGACGGTCACCCCACAAGCGGCCGCGGCGTCCCCGATCGCTCGAAGCCGCTCGCAGACAATGACTCGGTCCGCCATTTCCGTCTTGCCCGAGAGGAAACAGATCTTCGCCCCCAGCTCGGCGCAGGCTCCCAGTATGGGTTTCGCCTTTTCGGCGGCCTCCGGTTCGTCCAGGTAGCACTTGTCGTGCAGGGACGTAGCCGCCAGGCCGTGATCGGCCAGTCGCTTCTTAACGGCGGGCACCTGATCCAGCCCCGGGTACTTGATCTCCACGTGACGAATACCGATCTGCGGAAGGTGCGCCCACCCCAGGTGCTCGTAGTTCTTGTAGCTGTTCATCCGAACGGCAATGAGATTACGCATCGTTAGCTATCTCCGCCTTCTGGGTGTTATCATTGCGCGGGGGTCCTGCGGAGGAATTGTACATTCGATCTGCCGCGCGGGCAAAGGGATCATCCGCACAGGTAGGCCCCACTGTTGCGTGTCCAGAGCTCCCTGGACATTCTGACGGGCTTGGTCCTAGCCCGGCCGGGATCTGCAACGCTTCGTGCAAGTGCCCGGTCGAGATCGGCGAGGCGGGTTCCGGACCTGATGCTGTCCGCTGCTTCAGCTTTGCGCTTTGACCGGGGCTTCCGGCGCCACCGATGCGGTCAACGGCAGAAAGACGGTGAAAGCTGTGCGCCGGCGTACAGCCGCTTCGATCAGCCAAGGAGCTTATTGTCCTTGTGCCGGCTGGGTGCTCGCAGTCCGCCCTGACGATTCCTGGTCCCCCTGCGCAGAAGCGCCCGGTTGAAACTCGCTCTGATCGGCACTTGGGTGGGCAAGCTGCCATATCCCCTTCCCGTCGGCTTGGGCCTTGGACTCATAGAAACTGAACAGATCCTGATGCCGGTAGACGTATTCGATATCGGCCAAGGCGCATCCCTGCCGCAATAGCTCCAGGTTCACGAACAGCGCGTCCGGAGCGCGGCGGATGTAGGCCATCTTGTTCCCGTCGGCGTCTTCCTGGAGAAAGTCCGAATCGAATTCCAGATAGGCAAACTCGCCGACAAGCAGGTTTCGCAGCAAGTCCACGGCCCCGCCGCCCCGGCCCCGACCGTCTTGGACCGGTAAGTCCGTCTCCACACCGATCATCCGCACCGTCGTTTTCTTACCTTCCATTTCCACGACGACCGTGCACTCGTCGTTGACCCTGACGACCTTGTACGCAGTCGATTCGCCCAGATTCACAGTGGGCACTTCTTCCAGCTCCTCGGCGCTGGAGATGACGACCGGCTCGGAGATCTTCCTAATGGTCCTCCCGCCGCTCAGGACGACCAGCCTCGGTCCGATGCGGCGAACGGCCAGCCGCCGGCGCCGGGCCACGATGACAGGCCGAGGCGGCCGCTTGGGCATCGCGCGGCGAATCGCCCTGCGGCGGGCCACCGCCCGCCTAGGTGATCGCGGCCTCGGAGCCGCCTTCGATGAAGATATAGTCAAGACAGACATCACCCACATCACAAGGCCAAAAACCACCAACGCCATCAGCTTTATCAGGCCCTTGCGGTCCATGATTATTCATCCTTCAGTTTCAAGGTCCTATCCGGCGGTTGAGCACAGCGCATCTGCTCAGGGCGCGGAGCCGCTGCAGGCGCCCCTCGAGACTTGTATCGGTCGACCAAACAAGGCGCGTTAGCAATCTTGGGCGACTCCTGGGCCGCCATTCGCATCCGCCATTGCAATTCATCAGGACAATTGCCTATCGGCCGGGCGTTTGGTAGATTTGGCGGCGTATTGGTGAGCGACAAAACGGTCGGGCTTCTGGACGATGGATATGAACGCCGTCTTCATCCGCGCCGATCCGCATGACGTCAACCAACCCGTGCTCCAAGCGGCCCAGGCAAGCTGTAGCGCATTCGACCAGGTGCTCCTGCTGTGCTGGAACCACAAGGGCCTCCCGCTACCCAGGTCCGAAGTCGCTGACACGGCGACCATAGAACGATTCGGTTTCGTCTTATCGTCCGGCGTCCTGCGAGATGTTATCGTGGTGATTTGCTATCAAACCTGGGTGCTCCGACATCTCCTTGGGCTGCGGCCGCAACTTGTCCAGGCCTTCGACTTCAACTCGCTGGTCCCGGCCGTCGTTGCGCGCCTGCTGACCGGTTGCATTGTTGTCTATGATGTGCGCGATCCGCTGAGCATCTGCTCAGGCCTTTGGCCCGCCGTCGGGAAGCTCACCGGCTGGATCGACCGGTTCTTGATGGGATTCTGCTCTGGGTTCGTTTTACCCAAAGAAGCGTCGAAGACCCACCTGGGCGGGTGGGCAAGATCAAAAAGGCCCACCGTTGCAATCAAGAACACCTGCTGCGACGTGTTGCAGCACGTCGAGGCGATGAAGTTCGACGACATACCGCCGCGACGCGACGGGAAGGATGCAGGCAGCCGCCCCAAGAAGGTGCGAA
>DAOVQV010000370.1 GCA_030628445.1 Phycisphaerae bacterium
GTCTACGTCGAAGAAGTATCCGAAGAACTCGAACAGCCCGCTCCGCCCGCTGAAAGTGAGGGTAAGGGACCCGAAGAGGCGCCGAAAACCGAAGGGGCCGCCGAAGAAACCGAAGAAAAGAAACCCAAGCGGAAGAAAAAGAAGAGTACGAGCAGCGACGACGACTAATCACAATCCGGCCGGTGACGCCGGATCGCTTGAACGACAGACCAACTCGCTTGCATGGCCACCCCCGTGCAAGCGAGTTTCTCAATGCAAAATCCGCAACCTACGAACAGACCTCGGTGTGAGCCTGTCGGCAGAAGCGGTCCGTCATCCCGGCGATGTAATCGCAGATCACGCGCTGAAGCCCGTCCGCTTCGATGCGCTGCTGGTAGCGCTTCGGCAGGTGCTTCGGGGCGCCTTCGTACGCCGAAAAAAGCCCCCGGATCAGCCGCCTCGCTTCGCGGTCCTTGGCAAGGGCGTCGGGATGCTGATAGACGTTGACCAAGAGAAACTGCTGCACCTCGTGCACGTCTTTGAGCATTTGCCGCGAGAACGCCACCCCCCGCCACCCGGCCCGCAGCGCCGCCTCGACGCTATCGATACCCAATTGCTCGATGTTGGCCCGCGTCGTGACAATCACGTCGTCAGCCATGATCGACAAGACCGTCTTTGTCGCGCGAATCCGCTTATGAATCGCCCGGGCATCGGGGAATTCCGCCTCCGCCGCATCCCACGCCCGCCGCCAAAGCGCCAGCTCGCCGAGCTGATCGGCACCGACCCACCCAGCCGCCAGCGCATCGTCCAAGTCGGCGGATGTGTACGCGATTTCATCGGCCAGGTCCACAAGCCGACCCTCCAGCGGCGCCTCCAGCCCTTCAGCCCCTTCAGCAAGCTGCTGGAACACCGGCGTATCCCAGGGCGTGGTGTGCTTCGCCAGGCACTTGCGAACAACGCGCGTCAGGTTCAACCCGCGAAAATGCGGATACGGATGCTCAAGGTATTCCACCACGCGAAGCGACTGGCGATTGTGCTCGAACCCGCCGGCCGCCGCCATCAACTCATCCAAAGCCGCCTCGCCGGCGTGCCCGAACGGCGGATGGCCCAAGTCATGTCCCAGAGCCACTGCCTCGATCAGGTCCTCATTCAGCCCCAGCGCCCGGCCCAAGTCCCTGCCGATCTGGGCGACCTCCAGCGTGTGCGTCAGCCGTGTGCGGAAATGGTCGTGCTCGTGCGGAACGAACACCTGCGTCTTGAAGTCCAGCCGCCTGAACGACGAACAATGCAGGATGCGGTCGCGGTCGCGCTGGAAGCAACCGCGGTAGGGGTGCTCGGCCTCGTCAAATGCTCGCCCGCCGGACTGCACCTCGCTGACCGCATACGGCGCAAGTGATCCCCGCCCGGCGGGATCGTAAAGGCGGGACGGTTCTGGGCTGCGATCGGCGCTCATGACGATAGGGCCGGGAGTTTAAGCTGACCGGCCGCCTTGGTCAGTTGCTCATACAGATCCGACAAGGCCTGCGGAATGACGTGAACATTACCCAGTACGGGCATGAAGTTCGTATCGCCTCGCCATCGCGGTACGACGTGAATGTGCAAATGATCGGGCAGGCCCGCCCCGGCGCAGCGGCCGACGTTCATCCCAATGTTGAACCCCTGGGCACGAATCACGCGGGTGAGCAACTGTTGGATATCGCGGACTTGCTCCATCATCTCCCGCATGATAGGGCCGTCCAAATCGGCCAGACCCGCCACGTGCTCATA
>DAOVQV010000027.1 GCA_030628445.1 Phycisphaerae bacterium
AGCAGCTTGCGCGCGATCTCCTGGGACTGTCCCGCCGGGATCTGCCCGGTAAGCTCGTAGCGCCTGGCGGTCCGGGCCGAGGCGAGGTCAAAGCCCATCTCACGGACGGCCTTTTCCGTCGAGGTCGCCACGGGGTCCATCACGCCGGCCTTGAGGTGAACCTCGATGACAGCTGCACCATTGGCGGCAGACTCACCGAGACTGTACTGCTCGATGACTGGGTCGATCAGCAGCTCCTCGGCGACCTTGCGGACGTCGGATTCGCCCAGCTCACCAGCCAGGAAATACAGCTTCACCGAGGCCACAGCTGCGACGTCCTGGAGCCCCAGCTCCTTTATCTGTGCCAAGACGCCGGCTGCGCGCGGGTCCGCCAGTTGCTCTTTCGACCTTATTTCAACCCGATGGATCATGGCTTATCAGTCCTCCCGACTGTCCAGGAAGCAGGCATTGTAGTGACCAGCTACTAACCGCACAACAACCAAGACAACCAAGTGCGGCCAAAGCTGCCGCACACATAGCCGATCAGACCAAATACTTCTTATCCGCCCTGACGAACGGCTTTATTTCGGCGGCCAGGTCCTCGTAGCCCTCCCGGCCCATAAGCGCGAAGGTGCACTTCTTGCCCAGTTCGACGGCAGGCTGGTCGTAGGCGTTGATGTCCAGCAGCTCGCCGCAGAGGGAGGTTACGAACTCGTACAGATAGATGAACTCGCCGACCGATTCCGGGCTGATCTTATCGAACTTGATCGTCACGGACGGGCGGTTCGAGACACCCATCGCGTATTCGGTGGCGGTCTTCTCGGCCGCCAGCAGCGCCGACAGCTTCGCGCCCCGCAGATACGCAAGCCCGGGCACATCGGCGAACACATCCGGGATCCGCACGTCGCGCGGGTGCTTGGCGACCTCCAGGAAGACGATGAGCTTGTCATTCGGGCCTTCGCGGTAAAGTTGGACCTGGGAATGCTGGTCGGTGGCGCCAAGTGCCTTGACCGGCGTCGGGCCGGCGAAGACCTCCCCCCCGTCGCGCGACAATTTCTTACCGAGCGATTCAGCCCAAAGCTGGCGGTACCAGTCAGCCAGCCCATACAGGCGATTGGAGTACGGCATCATTACGTGGATGGGTTTCCCCTTGGCGGTATAGGCGAGATACTTAATTGCGGCGAGCACACACGCGGGGTTTTCGCGCCAGTGCGGCGCCTCGACGCGCTTTTTCATTGCGGCCGCGCCTCCCAGCAGTGCGTCGATGTCAATCCCGCACATCGCCGCAGAAAACAGCCCCACCGGCGACAGCACGCTGAACCGCCCGCCGACATCGTCCGGTACGGGTAGCGTGGCGAACCCGTCATTCGCAGCTATGTCATGCAACGTGCCTCGCTGCGCGTCGGTGATGGCCACGATGCGCGACGCGAAGTCGGCCCCGATCTTGTCGCGGAGCATTTCGCGGAAGATCATAAACTGACTTGCAGTCTCGGCCGTCTCGCCGCTCTTGGAGATAACGTTGATGAGCGTGGTCTTGGCCCGCCGGCCTAGCAGGCGAAGCGTATCGGCGACCAGGGCCGGGGCGACATTATCCAACACAAACAGCCGCGGCCCACCCCTGCTGCGGTCCGAAAGCAGGTTGTACGTCACCGGGTTCAGGGCAGCGTGCAGGGCGATGTTGCCCAGCGCGCTTCCGCCGATCCCCAAGACGATCATGTCCGTCGTATTGGGCCTATAGCGCTCCGCCAGCGCCATCACCTTCTGGCGGTAGTCTGTCTGGGCCGGGAGGGCGGCGTAGCCCAACTGGCCCTTGCGGACCTGATCCATCACGGCCTCGTGGGCGGCCCGGATCTTCGGGGCGACGGATTCCAAATCCTCCCCCGTGACACCATGTTCAGGCCCAACCGCCTGGTCGGTGGCACATTTCCAGTAGAGCTGAATCATGAGATTCTCCCGGCCAAGTGTCTCGCTTCCCATCCAACCGGCCGACAGCTTAGCTTCAGGCGCCAGGAAAGTATACCAGAGGCGAAAGAATAGTTGACCGGGCCGGGTCTGCTGGGCTTAATGGGTCAGGTAATTGCTCAAGGTTTCCGCGCTTCGGGCGAAAGGCCGATCAACAGTGAACCGACAAACGAAAATCTGCATTTGGGTTATCCTGTTGGGGCTGGCGAACTTCCTCGTATACGTCGTCCTATACGCCTACATCAACGGCGAGGCCGTCAACGGCTCGGTTGAGATAATCGACGGACAGACTCACTATTTTATGAACAAGGGCGAGGAGGTGACACGCGGCGTGTTCATCTACAGCGGGATCCATTCGATCAGCATATGGGTTACCGTTGCGGCGGTCATGCTGGCGATGCTGACGCTGGCCAAGGAGAACATCGTCTCGTCCATGCGCTCGGCGATCGTTCGCGGGAGGACCTTCTTCACGATCCTGGCGACGATAATCACTCTTACGACCGCAGTTATCACCATCCTGTTCATCCTGCAGTTCATCCGCCTGGCTCGTCATCCGATGCCAGCGGCGCCCGCAAGCCCACCGACGGTCACACATCCATGACGTTGAGTGTTCAAGACATCCTCGCGCCAGGCGGTCTTGTATCTGCCTCACTGACCGATTACGAGCACCGACCCGAGCAGGTGGAGATGTCCCTGGCGGTCGAGCAGGCGTTCGAGGCCCCCGAGCATCTGATCGTCGAGGCGGGCACGGGGGTGGGTAAGAGCTTCGCGTATCTTATTCCGGCAATCCTGCGGGCGGTATATCGTCAACAGCGCATCGTCGTCTCGACCTATACCATCGCGCTGCAGGAGCAGCTGATCGGCAAGGACCTGCCGTTTCTCGCCGATACGCTGCCGCTGAAGTTCTCAGCCGTGCTGGGTAAGGGGCGGAACAACTACCTGTGTTTCCGGAGGCTGGGGTTGACGCTGAAGGGGCGGGAGCGGTTTTTCTCCTCGGCCAGGCAGCAAAAGCAACTGGACAAGCTGGCCGAGTGGGCGATGCAGACCGAGTCCGGGGCGCTTCAGGACATTGAGTTTCGCCTGGATGATCGCATCTGGCAGGCGGTCCGCAGCGAATCGAACCTTTGCCGGTCTCGCAAGTGCGCCCAGTACGAGAAGTGCCACTTCCAGGCGGCCCGTCGGCGCGTCCAAGCGGCGGACATCGTCGTGGCGAATCACGCCCTGTTTTTCTCCGACCTCGCCTTGCAGAGCGTCTCTGCGAGTCTCCTGGGCGCGTACGACCTGCTCGTGCTGGACGAGGCGCACACGATAGAGCGGGTCGCCAGCGACCACTTCGGGCTGAGCGTCTCGTCTGCAAGTGTGCAGTTTCTGCTGCGGCAACTCTACAACGACCGGACAGACCGCGGGCTGCTGGCACTGATGGGCGACAAGAAAGCCATCGCCGCAGTCAACCGCGCCGCAGTCCAGGCCGAGCAGTTCTTCGACGCTCTGGCCTGCTGCGGCGCCCCGGCCGTCGCGCCGAGCGGGCGCATCCGAGGCCCCGACGCCGTGCCAAACACACTCACGCCGGCGCTGGCGCACGTGGCTGAGCAACTGAAGCAGCTGCGCCGCCGAAAGGGAGCGGACGAGCAGGCGTTCGAGCTGGTTGGGTTTCAGCAGCGCACGGCCGAGCTGGGAGAGAAGGTCCATCAACTCATCTGCCAGGCCAATGAGGACCATGCCTATTGGGCCACTACCCGCACCACGCGAACCGGCCGGTCCGTTACGCTGGCATCGGCGCCGATCGACGTCGCGCCTATCCTGCGCCCGCTCATCTTCGAGTCAGTGAACTCCGCCGTGCTTACCAGCGCGACTCTCGCCACGGCCCGCGGAGGCGAACACGGGTTCGACTACCTTCGCGGCCGATTGGGTCTGGAAGAAGGAAGGGAGCTGCTCCTGGCGAGTCCGTTTGATTTCCGCCGCCATGTGGCGCTGCATATCGAGACCCACCTGCCGAATCCCAACGACCTCCAGGCGTTCCTGGACCCGGCCTGTAAGGCCATCGAATACTACGTGGACAAATCCCAGGGCCGCTGCTTCGTGCTGTTTACCAGCTATGCAATGCTGCGAGCGGTCGGCGAACGGGTCGAGGCGTTCTGCCGCGACAAGGACTACCAACTGCTCATCCAGGGAAAGTCCCTACCGCGCACGGCCATGCTCAAGCGGTTCCGCCGGGGAGGGCGGTCCGTGCTGCTGGGGACGATGAGCTTCTGGCAGGGCGTGGACGTGGCTGGCGAGGCGCTTTCCAACGTCATCATCGCCAAGCTCCCCTTTGCCGTCCCGAACGAACCTATCGTCGAAGCCCGGATCGACGCCATCCGCCAGGGGGGCGGGAACCCCTTCGGCGAATACCAGCTTCCCGAAGCAATCATCCTGTTCAAACAGGGCTTCGGAAGGCTGATTCGCTCAACAACCGACACCGGGTTTGTGGTCGTCCTGGACCACCGCATCGCCACCAAGCCCTACGGCAGGGTCTTCCTGGCCGCTCTACCGGAGACGCGAATCATCCGCGATGAGTTTACCGGTAAGGCGTCGGGGCGGTAGCCTATCTGTGCGGCATGCTGGGTTGGGAGGGCCTTGGACCGGGCTCATTATTCGCCGTTGTGCTGGAGGATTTGCACGTCCCCGCAGAAGCTGCGCAGCTGCTGGAGGCGCCGCGCCGGGATGGTCGCCTCGATCCGGGCCTTCGTATCAGCGAACTGCTCTCGGCGGATCTTGGCGTGCTGGGCGATGTACTGCATCAGCTTACCGTTTCTGCAGTCCGCTGTCAGCGTCACGTGGACCGGGGCGCCTTCGGCCTGGAGCATCACGGCCCTAACTAGAGCATCGGCGCCTTCGCCGGTGGTAGCTGAGATGAACATCGCGTTGGGGTACTTACTGGTGAGAATCGTCCGAACGGTCGGGTCGCTGATCTCGTCGATCTTGTTAAGCGCAAGCAGTCGCTTGTTCTCGCTGCAGCCCAGCTCACCCAGGACGCTGCGGGTGGCGGCGATCTGTCGGTCCACGTCCTCGTGGGCCGCGTCGGCGACATGAATCAACAGGTCGGCGCCGATGGCCTCTTCCAGCGTCGCCTTGAAGCTGGCCACAAGGTGATGCGGTAAATCGCGGACGAACCCTATCGTGTCGGAAAGAAGGACCTGCTCCCCATCGCCGAGGTCCCAGCGACGGGTCTTGGTCTGCAGCGTGGAGAAGAGTTGATCGGCCACATACGCGCCCGCCCCGGTCAGCAGATTCATCAGCGTGCTCTTACCGGCGTTGGTGTAACCAACCAGGCAGGCGCAGAAGGCGTCACAGCGGGTCTTGACCTGGCGTATCTTGCGCTGGTCGATCTGGTGGATCTTGCGTTTCAGATACGCCACCCGCTTGTTGACTAACCGACGGTCGATCTCGATTTGCTTCTCGCCGGGACCGCGGGTCCCGATACCCCCCACCGCCGCCACCGCAGTGGTCGCCCCGCCGGCCACCCGTTCCAGGTGCGTCCACATGTGCCGCAATCGCGGATACGTGTATTCCAACTGCGCCAGCTCCACCTGCAGTCGGCTTTCGGCTGTACGGGCATGGGCGGCGAAGATGTCCAGGATCAGTTCGCTGCGGTCGAGGACCTTGCGATCGGTGATCTCCTCCAGGTCGCGGATCTGTGCGGGGGTGAGGTCGTTATCGAAGATAACGACGTCGACCTTGTTTTGGCGGCAGCGGGCGGCGATTTGCTCCGCCTTACCGGTCCCGACGTACAGACCCGCATGGATCTTCGTGCGGCGGGCGATGATTTCATCGACGATGCTTGCCCCTGCCGTGCGCACCAGGCTGCGCAGCTCGCCAAGCAGATCGGTTTGATCTGTTTTGGAATCCTTTAGGATCACCCTCACCAGCAGCGCCCGTTCCCGTTGCACCGCCAGATCTGTCCGCTTCATCTCAGTCATGGAGTATAGTTGGTCCCTCTGTTGATCATTATAGCATCAAATCGCCGAATCTCCTACCGCCCAAAGACCCACAGCACCAACGGTAAGACCAAAACCAGGTACATCACGGAGTTGACCACGAACAGAACGGACGCCTCGCGAGGCTTGAGGCCGAACATGTTAGCCACGGCGACCATGCTGACGGCCGTGGGCACCAGCGATTGCATAAGGAAAACCTTGCGGGTCAACCCCACCACGGGCCAGGCCGTCAGCAGCATCAGTTGCACCAGGCCCAGGGCGATAAGCAGGTTCACGCCGAACCGCATCACCGCCAGCGCCACCAGCATATTCTTCATCGGGCCTATATGCGAGATGTGCAGCCGCAGGCCGATTGCGAAATACGCCATTGACGTGAACACGAACATCAAGACGTCCAGAACGTGATAGGCCTCCAGCCGCGGCGGGGATTTGACGCCCGCGGCGGAAATACACAGCGCGATGATCGACGTACCCAGCCCCAGCGACCGCCAATCGAAGATGCTCCGCACCATCAGCCGCCCCAGCGAGCCCCCGCCGGGCCGCGAAGTGTAGTTGCGGGCGATCGGATACATCACGAACACCAGTGCGGGCATGAACATCAGCGTGTATATGCAGGCGCGGCCCAGCCCCTCCGGGCCCAGCAGGATGTATATGACGAACCCGCCCATTGTGAATCCCCAGTTACCGGCGGCGACGGATATGGCAAAGAGGCCCCGCTCACCTCTGTCCCTGCCCAACAACCTTCCACCCGCCAGGCCCAGCCCTGCCATAATTAGAACCTGAACCCCGGCCAGGCCGGGCAGCCAAAGCTCCGCCGGGGACGGGGCGATGCGCCAGATGCTGAGGAACCCCACCGCGGGATACCCAACGACGGCTACTATTGTCATCAAGGCGTGGGAGGCGTGCTCCGAAGCGGGCCTGGCACGTCGGACGAAGTACCCAGCCGCCATCGAACCGAAGATCACCGATACGGTCAGGATGAATTTGGTCAAGATAGACATATACGCCATGGATGCGATAACGGCAGTGGACGAGGCTAACGGGGCCGGCGGGCGGGCGGCAAGCATAATCCGGAGGCACTGCGCCGGGGGAAACAAAAAACTTATCAAGCGGGGAACTTTACATCGGCTTGGGCGTCGGTAAGCTACAGAGGTTCGGTTAACCGACAGCCCAACCGCCCCTCAAGAGGAGAGCTGCCATGAAAAAGATCGCATTGACAATCCTGCTTACCGGTGTGATCTGGGCCCCGGCCCTGGGCGATTACGAACCGGTAGACGTACCGCTCCGCCAGGTCGTGCTTTTCTCCAGCGGGGTCGGATACTTCCAGCACGGGGGAACCGTCAAGGGCGACGCCGCCGCCACGCTTATGTTCAAGATCGACCAGATCAACGACGTGCTGAAATCGATGGTCCTGATGGACTTCGGCGGCGGGACGATAAGCTCGGTCAGCTACGCCTCTCGCGACCCGCTCACCCGCGCGCTGAAGAGCTTCGCCGTGGATATCTCCGACAACCCGGACATGGCCAAGCTGCTTGGGCGGCTGCGGGGAGCCGAGATCGTCGTCGAAGCGCCGGATAAGATCGCCGGTAAGATACTCGGCGTCGAGAAGCGCAAGAAGCAGTTCACCGCGGGAGGCACGGCCACGATCATCGAGGAGGTTATCCTCAACATCGCCACAGGCGAGGGGATCAAGTCGGTCCCGATGAGCACCGTCCAGAACCTGAAACTGAAGGACAAAAAGCTCGCCGGGGAGCTGAACCAGGCACTTGAGCTTCTGATCGCCTCGCACGACACGCAGCGAAGAGGCGTGACGGTACGTTTTACCGGGAAGGGAAAACGAGATGTGTCCGTCGGTTATATCACAGAAGCGCCGGTATGGAAGACGTCGTACCGCCTGGTACTGTCGGGGAAAAAACCGGGCCTCCAGGGATGGGCGATCGTAGAGAACACCACCGACGCCGACTGGAATCAGGTACAGCTCGTCTTAGTCAGCGGGCGCCCGATCTCGTTCATCCAGGACCTCTACACCCCGCTGTACCTGTCCCGACCAGTCGTCAGGCCCAAGCTGTACGCATCATTGCGGCCCCGGATGTATGAGGAAGGGATCAAGTCCAAGGTCAAGGAGGATAAGGATATTGTTGTTGGTGTCCCAGCACGCCGGTACGAGGCGCGCAGCAGGGGAATCAGGCCTGCTATGATGGGTCAAGCCCCCAAAGCAGAGCGTCTGGCAGGAGCTGTTGTGTTGGATAAGGGCGTAGAGGCGATCGCAGCGGCGCAAGAGGTCGGCGAGCTGTTCCGCTTCTCGATCGAGGCGCCCGTCGATCTGGCTCGTCGTCAATCGGCGATGCTGCCGATCGTCAACTGTCCCATCGCCGCCGAGAAGGTCAGCATCTACAACGCCGCCGTCCTTCGGACCCACCCCCTAAACGGCGCGTATCTGACGAATAACACGGACCTGAAGATCCCGGCCGGGCCCGTCACCGTATTCGATGAGGGCGTCTACGCAGGCGACGCACAGATCGACGACCTGGTTCCGAACGACAAGCGGCTGATCTCCTACGCCGTGGACCTGAACGTCTCGGCCGATTCATCCCAGAAGTCCTCGACCCGCGTCATAAGCGGGCGAATCGACCGCGGGGCCTTGTACATAAAGCATCGGCGCCTCTATACGCAGAAGTACGTCATCAAGAACAAATCCGCCCAGGCGCGCCAGGTGATCGTCGAGCACCCCTTCCACGCCGCGCGGAAGCTGCTTAAGCCCGACAAGTACGAAGAGAAGACGCCCAAGCTGTACCGCTTCCGCCTACCGGTAGAGCCCGAGGCGACAGAAGATTTCGCCGTCGCCACCGAGCAGGTCTACTTTGAGACGGTGGGGATCGTCGATTCAGCCATCGACCTGCTGCTTCGATACTCCAAGCGTGGCGAGATATCCGAGAAGGTCCGCCAGGCGTTGGCGAAGGCGATCCGCATGAAGCAGCAGGTCGCCGAACTTGTCCAGAGGCTCGAGGACTCAACCAAGCAGAAGCGTGACATAGAGGTCGGGCAGGAGCGCCTAAGGCGCAACATCAGCACCGCCGGGCGCACCAGCTCGCTCGGGAGGCGATACCTTAAGAAGATGGATCAACAGGAAGACCAGATCGAGGCACTGGGTAAGCAGATCGAGACGACCCGTGCGAAACTGGAAGCTGAGAGGGCCCAACTTCGTGAGTACCTCGACGGTCTGAAGGTGGATTAGCGCTTCAGCTTCACTGGACCACGGACGCACCGGCGGCGGCACAGGTAGCAAATACCGGACACTCCTGGCCGAAACGCCGCGCAAAGTCCTTGCGGATGGCGCGGGAAGCCGCCTTGGCCTTTTTCGCCTTCGCCAGGATAATCGCGCACCCGCCGAAGCCCCCGCCCGTCAACCGCGCCCCGTAGACCCCGTCGAGCCCGCCCGCCAGGTCGACGATCGCGTCCAGCTCCTCGCAACTGACGCGGTAATCGTCGCGCAGTGAAGCGTGGGATTCGAACATCAGTCCCCCGAACTTCGCATAATCGCCGGCCCAGAGGGCCTGGGCCCCTTCCAGCGTGCGGGCGATCTCGCCTACGACGTGCCGAACGCGCATGAGCTGAACGCGGTCGAGCGCATCGTCCGACTCGCCCTTTGCAATCGCCTCTTCGTCCAGGTCGCGCAGCGTCGGAACCCCGAGACGCTCAGCGGCCAAGTGACACTGTTCCCGCCTCAGGGCATACTCGCTGGAGGCCAGGTCGTGCTTGATCTGCGTGTCGACCACCAGGACGGCCATATCAGGATCCTCGAACGGGACCTGCTCGCCCTCACCGCTACGACAGTCCAGAAGAAGCGCCCGCCCCCGCTGCCCCATCAGCGAGATGGATTGATCCATGATCCCAACGGGCACGCCGGCGAATTCGTGCTCGGCCTTTTGGCACAGCAGCACCAGTTCGCCCGGCTCGATGCCGTTCTTCTTGTTCGCGGCCGCCAGAAGCGCCATCGCGGTGGCTATCTCCAGCGCGGCCGAGCTTCCCAACCCGCCGCCTATCGGGATATCGGTTGTCAGCAAGATATCGGCCCCACGGGTAACCAGCCCGCGATTGGCGAGTCCGGCCACGACGCCACGGCAGTAGTTGCTCCAGGGGGGGGCGCCCGGTTCGATCTGCCCGGTGAGGTCAATCGACGCACGCCCGTTGGCTTGGGCCGAAGCGAATGTAACGATGCTGTCGTCGCGCAAACCGTACACGCCGTAGGTGTAGCGATCGATGGCGATCGGGAGGACGAAGCCCTCGTTATAATCGGTGTGCTCGCCGATGAGATTAACCCGACCCGGCGCACGAACAATACCGCTGGCCTCTCGGCCGTACGTTGAGTGGAAGATTTCACGGATCGTTTTTATTTCCATTGCAACCTCGACCATCTAAATGTGGTGTAAAC
>DAOVQV010000393.1 GCA_030628445.1 Phycisphaerae bacterium
ACTGACCCACAAGGTCCGACGCCCGCTGGCGGATTCCCGGCGCGGCCGAACCGACGGCCTCGGTGGCGATCTGCGAGTCGATAGCGTACCAATGCATGTTCTTGCGGATGGACCCCGAATCCGGGACAGATAAACCATCCTCGATAAGCCACCCGGCCTGCCTGTTGGCGATGTAAAAGCTTTCAGGAATGATATGATCGATCCAGGTCTGTCTCAGGTCAGTATTCGTGGGGCTTAGATTGGTGGACAGCTCGTGCATGTACAGGTATTCCAACGAAGTGTCGTCATCGCCCACCCACGGATCGGTCATCTTGAAGGAATCCCATCCGATGTCGTAATCCCAGCCTCCGCGCTTGACGGCCCCCTCCCGCTTTCTCTGCGTCCCGTTGTCGTCGAAGTACCCCCTCCCGGCGTAGTTGCCCATGATTTGCCCAAACCACATCCCCCGCAACCTGTCGAGGTACACGTCGGCGTTTATGTCCCTCTGCCCCGGCGCCGTCGAGACGCAGACCATCACCAGCACAACCGAGACGACCCAAAACCCGACGGATCTACCAACACCGGGAAGAATATGCGCGCCGCTGCGTCTCACATGCGACCTCCGGAAGACTTACCCCCAACACATTCTACCACGAACGCAGGAACTGTCAATTTCGCAGCGGGCCTAATGTTCGCACTTACCCGCCCTTGTCACGACCGGGCCCCCACCATACAGTATTGGCTTATGGCCCAGACTTACGATATCGCCATCCTGGGCGGGACGCCAGCCGCATACGCCGCAGGGGCGTACCTCGCCAAAAACCGCTGCAACGTCGCAATCATCGACTCGCCGCACCAAGGCGCCGAATGCCCGCTGATGGACTGGGGCCCGGCAAGGCTGTTTTCCAAGACCCACTTACCGAAATCCCTGGCCCGCGCGTGCGGGGCCATCCCGTTCAAGGCCGTCCGCTACCATAACGCCGCCCTGGACAAACAGGTCGAGCACCGAATGCGCGGCCGGGCAGGCTATCTCGTCCACGCCGCCCAGCTTGTCGCCGCCCTGGCCCAGGCCGCCAAAAAGGCCAAGGCCACCATACAGAAGACCCGAAAGCCCCCGGCGATCAAACTCGCCGACGACCACGTCCGGGTCCTTACCTCACGTCCGGTGCGAGCCCAGTTGCTGATAATCGCCCAAGGGCTCCCCGGCGATGTCTTTGGCGACCTGGGCTTACCGTCATGGTCGGCTTGGGTGCGGCGCTGGACGTTCCGCTCGGATCAAGGACCGCCGCTGGCTCGACAGACAGCTCACTTCACGTGGTGGAGCTGTCTGAACGGAG
>DAOVQV010000283.1 GCA_030628445.1 Phycisphaerae bacterium
CCAGCCCGAAGCGCCTAATCGGCCGCAAGGACATCGACGTTGTCGACATCGTCACACCGAACCGGTTCCACCGCCCCTACGCCGTCGCCGCCCTTCGGGCCGGTAAGCACGTCTTGTGCGAAAAGCCCTTGGCGCTTTCGGGGCGGG
This sequence comes from Phycisphaerae bacterium, assembly GCA_030628445.1. Taxonomy (GTDB): domain Bacteria; phylum Planctomycetota; class Phycisphaerae; order SM23-33; family SM23-33; genus DAOVQV01. The sequence goes on from DAOVQV010000283.1 coordinate 148, forward strand.
ACGTAGACGCCATGATCGCCGCCTCGCAAAAGGCCAGAAGGAAGCTGATGTGCGCCCAACACATGCGCTTTGAACCGGAGGCGATCGCCCTGAAGGAATACATCTGCAAGCACCCGCTCGGTCAGATCTATTACGCACGCGCCTGGTACAATCGCCGCCGTCGGCTGCCCACAACAAAGGGGTTCTTACTTAACAGCAACTCCGGCGGAGGATGTTGTATCGACGTTGGCGTGCACGTCTTGGACTTGGCGATGCACCTGATGGACAACTTCGAACCGGTCAGCGTGGCAGGGATCGCCGTGACCAAACTCGCCAAGCGCGCAGAATCATGGAGCGTCTGGGACTGGGGGTACTACAACAAGCGACGCATCGATGTTGAGGACTTCGCGACAGGGACAATCCGCTTCGCCAATGGCGCTGTGCTGTCGCTGGAGTGCAGCTTCATGCTCAACCAGGGCCCCAAGGTGGACCGGCGGATCGACCTGTTCGGGACCAAGGCGGGCGCAAAGTGGCCTCAATGCGAACACTACGACCACACCGCCGACGCTTTCGTCGACACCAAGATCAACGTCAGGGAAGCAAAACAGCGGGCCCATCACGCGGAGATCCGCAGCTTCGCCGAAGCGGTTATGGGAGACACTTCCGTTTCCATCCCCCCGCAGGAATCCCGCGCCGTGGTCGCCATACTCGAAGGGCTGTACAAGTCGGCCGAAAGAGGCAAGGAAGTAAAGCTGTAACTGACCGCTCACTACCGCTGGCCGCCGACCAGAAACGCCTCCAGCCCCGCCGCGCAGGCGCGTAACGTTACCTTGGCTGAGCCTGGCCGGGCCCGCACCGCACCTATCCAATCTTCCGGCCGGTCGGCGAAGTACGCCTCGCGGGCCTTGTACATCATCTGATAACAGAACCGCCGGGCGGCGAGCCGCTGGTCCTTGTCCGCCGATGGCGCAAGGGCAAAAAGACCCGCCAGCACGGTCCGCGGTGCTTCCTTTCCGACCGCACACCCGCCTCGTTCGTCCGCCACCCCCTTCTCGTCAATCCACCGCAACGAAGGCCCATCACCCAAATCGCCCAACCGCAAGGGACCCAGATTCGCACGGGCCTTCCACAAAAGCCCCTCGCCCGTCACCGGGGTCAGCGCGGTCAGACGACCCTTCGCGGATCCTAGCTTCGTCTGCTCGATTCCCCCATCCTGCATCGCCAGAAGCGCCAGGGACGAGTCGCCTTCCGTAGCGGGAACGGGGCGACCTTCACCGTCCAACCGGCTTACCAAGCGACCACCCTCGCCGATCGCCCGCGCCAACGCTGCGAGCAACTGGCCCCGCAGCTTATCGCCCTGCGTGCTGGGCGGCATCTGGCCGATCGCCAGGGCCGCGAGGGCCGTCGCGGCAAGCTGATCCTGTGGTGATTCGGTCTGAATGTACGCCAACTGGCCCTCCTGCCTTACGAAGGTTGCGGCGTAACCCAGTGCCGCATTTGCGCTCTTGGCAGCCCAGGCGTGCTCCGTACATCGGGCAAGACGCCCTACGGCCCAGGTAGCCCAAAGATGATCGCGAAGCGAGCAAGCCCTCCCGCTCACCTGGTAGCGGCCCGCCTTGGTTTGGTTGCGCAGAAGGTACACGGCGACGGTCTCGGCTGCGGCGTTCAGCGCCGCCTCATCGATGCTGTCGTGTGGCACGACGATCTTACCTCGGCACAGCGAGACCACCGTCCCGTCCGGTGAGCCTATGTAGTGGCGCGTCCCAAAGATCGACCATCTCGGTCGCTGCGAAGCCGATTCGTTGCTGATGGGTATCCCCGACAGACACCTGCGTCGCATCTGGGCATGGTCCATATCATGCTCATACGCCTCCGATGGGAGGACATATGCAACCGCACCACCCCGCCGGACCGACAGGCCGGTGGCGCCGGGGACAATCGCGCCCACCAAATCCGCCTCAACGATACCGCGCGGCGGGCCCAGCACCTCCAGCTCAACGGTCAGGGCGCACAGTACATCCCGTGTGATCCGGTCCGGAAGGTTGGGGCTCCTCATCGCCGCCACCGCCGCACCCATCACGTTGCCCGTCAGTCCTTGCCCTGTCCGGATTGCGTACCCCGCTGACCGGCCGGCGGTTCGCAAAGTAACCGCTGCACCATAGAAGCGATCCGGTAACGAAGCGAACTCCGCCGGCAGCGACATAGCAGCTACCGCCGTGCGGTCCGCAAGGTACTGGCTCATCGCTCGCCTCGCCAGTTCGACCAGCTGGGTAGCTTCGGCGGCCGTGATTTCTGGGAGAACCGGCAGCCCAACAGGGCCTGGCGGCGACAGCGCAGCCGAAAGGCTCAACAGGATCGCCGATATACCCCAAACCATTCCCATGACCGAGCGTTATAACCCGAAGCCCCCCAGCAGTAAAGCAAGTGGACAACCAAACTCAAATCCGCAGGGATTTTCGCCGCCAGGGCAATTTGCCCCTTGATGACTCGTTGAGGGGCATAAGCCTCTGGCATGTAACCTATTACATCAAATAGCCATCTCAAATCCCCCCCAAGCCGCCGGATCACCTCAGTCGGCGGCAAGGCGCGTAACACCATTATTGCAAAGCTGTTAACCAACGCATGCTGGGCCGGGCCTAACCTATCCGGCAGGCCCAGTGTGCCCATGGGCCGACTGGAGCG
>DAOVQV010000194.1 GCA_030628445.1 Phycisphaerae bacterium
CAAACCGCGGGGGTTTTTGTATCCCCGCAAAACACGTAGAATGCACCCTTATGATTCAGCGTCTTGTCAGATGGTGCGTTTTGGGGTGCGTGGTCCTGGTCGGATGCGGCGTACCGGGGCCGGGCGGAGCGGCGGACTCCTTCGGCCTGGATTTTTCCATGCCCCCCGACGCCGAAATCAGTGGCGCGATCGTCTTCGTCGTCGACGGCGTCAACGCCGAGATATTCGCCCAAATGCTCGAAGCGGGCAAGCTGGCGGGGATCAAGAAATACTTCGCCGATCGCGGGACATACTGCCGCCGCGCGCTGGCCAGCACGCCGTCGGTAACGCTTGCGAACTTAACCAGCCTGGTGACGGGCGTCTTTCCCGGGCATCACGGCGTGACGGGTATCAATTCCTTCGACCGCAACCGGCTCATCTGGCGAAACTACGAGACCATCGCCCAGAAGAACACGCTCGACGGCGACTACACGGCCGCGACGATCTTCGAACGCTTCGCCGATGAGACGACCTTCTGCCTCTTCTACCAGGCCCATCGCGGCGCGACGAAGTTTGTGGAAAACGCCCTGTCCGGCGCGCCTACGTTCGCCTTCGGGTTCTACGAGTGGATGGACCGGATAACACTTTATCGTTTCAACATTCTCGCCGACGTGGCCCGCGCGCGGCGCGCATTTCCGGCCGTCACCTACGTGTATCTGCTCGCGCCGGATTTCCGCGCCTACGCTTACGGCGTCGAATCGAGACAATATCGCAAAGCCCTGCGCCACACGGACCGGCAGATCGGCCGGGTGCTGGGCGACCTGGCCCGCGACGGATTGCTCGATAAGCTCATCATCGTCCTGACATCCGACCACGGCCTGGACCAAGTCCGCAAGCACTTCCCGATGGAGCGGTTCCTTCGTCGGCAGCTCGCCCTGGACGTCGCCCGCAAGCGGCTTTGGGAAAACACGCCTTTCGAGAATCGGCTCAGCTACTATCAGAAGCACTCGGTGGTTCTGTACGGCAGCGGCGATCGGTACTATGCAATCTGCCTGCGCCGCCCGATCCGCGACAAGAACGGGGCCGTGGTGGGCTTTGAGCCCTGGCCCGTTCGCCCGGCCCCCAGCGACCTGACCGCTTTCCCGACCCGCAGCGGCCCCGTGGACCTGCTTTCGGCCCTGACGCACCAACCGGCGGTCGACGCCGTCGCTTACGCCGCCGGGCCCAACCGTGTGCGGGTCCGCACCAAGCGCGGCGAGGTGGAGTTCCGCCAGCCTAACGGGCGAGGCGCACCTATCTCGCATCACCTTCTCGCCGGACAGGACCCGCTCGGGTGGGCCGGTGCGGTGACGGGTGAACTGCTCGGCGGTAAGCCCACGGGCGGCCACCGCTGGGGCGAGGCGACGGCGGGCACCGACTACCCCGATCTGCCCGAGCAGATATTGGCGTACTTTCGCGCCCGGCGGGCCGGCGATATCGCCGTCTTCGCCGCGCCGGGGTGGGACTTCAACAACCGCAACAGGGCCGGGCACGGCGGGCTGCGGGGCGCCGATATGCACGTCCCGCTACTGATCGCCGGACCGGGCGTGCCCACCGAGCGCCGCAAGATGCTCGCACGCACCGTCGATGTCGTACCGACCTTGCTGAAGCTGCTCGGACGGCCCGTCCCCGACGGACTGGACGGCGCGCCGCTGGTCCCATAGTCTGACCGTTGAGACTACCCGCGCGGAAAAACGAACACCCCGTGTAACCGGCACCGGTGAATTCGAGGACAGGTGCAAGAATGATGAGTTCAAAGCAGCGAATGCTGGCGGCGTTGGCGTATGAGGAACATGATTACACCCCCTGCTCGTTCATGCTCTTTTTCAACCAATACTTCAAATCCAAAACAGACCGGCAGTTCGTCCAGGCCCAGTTGGAATTGGGCCTGGACGCTTATGTGCACGTCGGGCACCTGAGGCACGGGCTCCACCCGGAGGCACGCTGCAGCGAATGGGTCGAGCAGACCAAGGACGCCAAGTACTTCTGCCGACGAATAGATACGCCCAAAGGCCCCCTTACCTCGCGCGTAAAACAGACCGCCAACTGGCCCGAGGAAGGCGACTTCCCCATCTTCAACGACTGGCTTATCCCCCGCACCGAGGAGGTGCTGGTCAAACCTGAAGAGGATCTGGAGAAACTGAAGTACTTCTTCGGGCCGTTCGCCGATGAGGACATCGACAGACTTAGAGACACCGCCCGCGCCGCCAAGAAGCTCGCCGACAAACACGGCCTGCTCCAGTTGGGCGGGTGGAAGGGCGTTATCAAGCCGGGCCTTCCGCCGGAGCGTCGCGGAAACTCCGACGGGGGGGTCATGGGCTGCGATTGCATGGCGTGGTTGTCGGGGTACCAAGACGTTATGGTCCTCTCACTTACCAACCCGCAGATCATCGCCCAATACGCCCAAATCATCCACGAATGGAATATGCGGCAACTGGAAATCTATCTGGACGTCACGGACTCAGACCTCATCTGGAGAAGGGGATGGTACGAGACGACCGAGTTCTGGACTCCGCAGGCGTACCGGGACATTATCGCGCCGACGATCAAGAGGGAAACCGAGTTGGTGCATCAGGCCGGCAGGAAGTACGGATATATCATAACCAGCGCATTCGAGCCGCTGCTTGACGACATACTCGCTACGGGTGTGGACGTTCTTGTCGGGCTCGATCCCGCCCAGGGGAAGGGCACGGAAATCCGCCCGATCAAGGACAAATGCGCCGACCGCAAGACCGCGCTGTGGGGCGGGGTGTCCGGAGCGCTTACCGTTGAACTTGGAACGGCCCAAGAGACGCGAGACGCGGTGATCGAAGCCATGAGAGTCTTGGGCGCCGGCGGAGGATTCATTCTGTCTCCCGTGGATAACGTCAGGGAGGATACGGACAACGCATGGCGCAACACCCGCGTGTTTATTGATACGTGGAAGCAGTACCGCAAATGACCGACGCACCAGCCGCAGCGAAAGATCCCCGGCAGCCGCGTCGATGAATTGCGGATGGGCCTCGATATTGTCGGGAGCGTGCTGCCCAAGCTGTAGCTTCGGGGGAAAACTGCCGATTCCTGTCACCTATCTCCTATTGACACGGGTATCTGTATAGTGTATATATACACTATACAATGGACGCGGATGCCCTGTACATCGACTTAAGCAGTAATGTACCAGCTTATCGACAGATCGTAGATGCCCTGCGAGCCATGCTGGTAGTCGGAACGATCAAGCCCGGTGTGCGTTTGCCGCCGGTGCGCCAGCTCGCCGCGGACCTGACGGTGCATCATAACACCGTCGCGGAGGCTTATCGCATCCTGGCCGCGGAGGGATGGTTGGACTTGCGGCAAGGCCGGGGTGCGGTGGTCGTGGACCGCGCCGCGCCAAAGGCTTCCCCTGCCGATGAGAACTGGATGGTGCGCCGCGTTCAGGAATTGGTCGCGCAGGCTGTGGCAAGGGGAATAAGCGCACAGCGCATCACCAAACTTGTGCAGCGCACTACGAACAGCGTCACTAACTAAGGAACCGTATATGAGCGAGATGCCTATGCTCTGGAGCGCCATAACTGTTGCGTTCTTTGTCGGTCCCATCGTAGGCTGCTCCCTCTTGCTGATCTTCATGCCGCGCTGGACGCGGCCGGACATATACTTCTCCGTAACAGTCCGGCGCGATTTCCGCGACACACCGGAAGCTCGTGAGATTGAGCGACGATACAAACGGCAGGTAGTGGTACACGCTTTGATTGCCTGCGGAATCGTATTATGCAGCTTGCTGGCTCACGAAGCGACGGCGTTGAATGCGTGGTTGACCGTTGGGGGGTTCATCTGGCTGCTTGGGGGCTGGGTTGTTCTTATTTTAACGAGGCTCTATTACGAATGGAAGACGTGAGG
>DAOVQV010000321.1 GCA_030628445.1 Phycisphaerae bacterium
CTGGAGGTGGAGCTTGTCAGGCGTTTCCTGCGCGATATCGAGATGAACCGCCTTCCGCAGATCGCCAAGCGGACCGGTAAGACCATAGAGCAGATCAAGGCCGCCATCGAGAACATCTCGCACCTCAACCCTCGGCCGGGCCTTCTTATCGGCCAACGGACCGTCCCGGTAATCAACCCCGACGTGATCGTCACCGTTGACGACGACGGGGAGGTGATCGTGACGATGAATGACGGCGACTTACCGTATCTGCACATCTCCAGGAGCTACCGCAAGCTGGCCAAGAACCGCAACACGGACAAAAAGGCCCGTCAATTCCTGCGCAACAACATCCGCTCAGCCCAGTGGATCATCAGCGCGATCCAGCAGCGTCGCGGGACGGTTCGCCGCGTGGCCGAGGAGGTCTTCAAGGTCCAGCGCAGCTTTCTGGATCAGGGCCGCGAAGCCCTCGTTCCGCTGCCGATGGCCGATATCGCCGGAAAGGTCGGAGTGCACGTCGCTACCGTCAGCCGGGCCGTCGCCGGGAAGTACGTCCAGACTCCGCGGGGGATTCACCCGCTGCGGATGTTCTTCTCCGGGGGCACCAGGAGCTCCGACGGTAAGGACGTGGCATGGGACGCGATAAGGGCCAGACTCGCCGAGCTGGTCGAGGCCGAGGATAAGTCCAAGCCCCTCAACGACGATGAGCTTGCCGCCAAGCTGCAAACCTGCGGCCTGAAGATCGCTCGCAGGACGGTCGCGAAGTATCGAAAGCTGCTGGACATTCCGCCCGCCCGCAAAAGGCGCCAATACTGAGCCTAACCCCCCTGCACATTAAGACCAGAGGCGCATTTGTTGATTGCTTCAGTATCTGTTATGTACGTTTGAGGCGCCATTGGGAGCCGACGGGATCGGGATACCGCCGGGCGTTACTTCGCGGTGGTTTTCTTGCTGTTCTGCTGGGCCTTCAGCTCGTCGAGTTTTGACAGGTCCATCGCGTTCCTGCACTTCGGATAACCCGAGCACGCCAGAAACTCACCGCGCTTCCCGGACCGGATGACCATCGCCTTACCGCACTTGGGGCAGGCGACCCCGGCATCTTTGGGTTTGGGCTTTCGCGGCGGTTCGATATAGACCCCATCCGGCAGCGGCGAGGTGTTCCTGCATTTGGGGTACTGCGAGCACCCCAAGAACGCCCGCCTGCCTTTCCACTTAACTTGCATACCCGACCCGCATTCGCTGCACGTCTCGTGGATGTCGGCCTCGGTTATTCGCTTGAGCGGGTCGCCATTCTCGTCGCAGGGCAAGGTGCCTTTGCAGTTGGGGTAGTCGCTGCAACCCAGGAAGATCCCATAGCGGCTGCGGCGTAGGACCATCTTCTTTGAGCAGTTGGGGCAGGGCGTGGAGACCTCGACGCGGTCGATCTTCTTACCGTCGGCGTCGACAGGGTGGGTAGTCTTGCACTGAGGGTAACCCGTGCAGGCAAGGAACTTCCCGTTCTTATTGACGCGATAGACCATGGCCTGGCCGCACTTCTCGCAGGTGTATTGGCTCGGCTCGCCCGCGGGGTCCATCTGCTCGGTCGCCTTCTTGAGGCTGTCGCTGAACGGCTTATAGAACTCATCCAGGACCTCGGTCCACTTGGCTTGGGCGTCCTCGACCTTGTCCAACTGATCTTCCATGTGCGAGGTAAACCCCACGTCGAAGATCTGCGGGAAGTGCTTGATAAGCTTGTCGGTGACGACCACGCCCAGGTCGGTCGGGCGAAACGCACGGTCGATTTGCTCGACGTAGCTGCGATCCTGGATGGTCTGGATGATGGCGGCGTATGTGCTGGGGCGGCCTATTCCCCCCGCCTCCAGGGCCTTGACCAGCGACGCTTCCGTGTATCGCGGCGGCGGCTGGGTGAAATGCTGTGTGGGGTCGATCTGGATTGGCGCGACGCTCTGTCCGGCGGTCAGCGTTGGTAGTATCTGATCGCCATTTTTCGGTGAGCCCGCCACGCGAAGGAACCCGTCGAACACCAACCGGCGCCCTGTCGCCTTAAAGATCGCTTCGCCCGACGGTGTTGAGGCGGTGATCTGTGCCTCGGTGACCTTCCAGACGGCGGGGGACATCTGACAGGCGACCATTCGCTTCCAGATCAGCTCGTAGAGCTTCAGTTGCTCCGGGCTCAGGGCGGGTTTGATGTCACCCGGCCGGCGGCTCAAATCGGTGGGGCGGATCGCTTCATGCGCCTCTTGTGCCCGTTTACCGCTGCTGTAGAAGTTGGGCTTGGCGGGCAAATACTGTTGTCCGAAGGATTCGCCGATGAGCGTTCGCGCCTGGGTGATTGCTTCGCCCGCCAGCTGCCGGCTGTCCGTTCGCATATA
>DAOVQV010000390.1 GCA_030628445.1 Phycisphaerae bacterium
ACCTGCTTTCCCGTCAAGACCTTCCCGTTGACCCCGCCCGTCCGCCACAGATGAGGCGCTGATTCGGGCCTCCGTTACCATTGCGCCTCTGCGAAGGGATGGCCCGGGCCTTTGGGCTTGGGTTTTGGGACAGTACCTATCACGGCCCCCGCCAGCGCCAGGTCGCCCGGAGTGGTTATCTTTATGTTGCGCGGGTCGCCCATAACGATGCTGACCGGGTGCCCGGCGGCCTCGACGAGCTGGGCGTCGTCGGTCGCCGAGAGGATATCCTTTTCGTAGGCTCCCAGCAGCAGATCTTTGCGGAACACCTGCGGTGTTTGGGCCTCCCACAGGTCGGTTCGCGGGATGGTCTGTTCGATTGTCTGACCGGCGGAGACCTTCTTCAGCGTCCCGTGGACGGGATACGCCAGGATCGCCGCGCCGGTCTTTTCGGCCTGGGCGAACACGGCGTCGATCCACAACTGCGAGACGCAAGGGCGCACCGCGTCGTGAACGCATATCAGATCGGCGTCCTCGGCGATGCTGGTAAGGGCGTTGCGGACGGATTGCGTCCTTCTATCCCCGCCGATGACCAACTTGACGCCCATAAGCCCGAGATTCCCCCCGAAGCGCCTCTTCATCTCTTCGACGTTCGCCTCGGAGACGACAAGCTGGATTTGCACCACGTCGTGTCGGGCGGTGAAGGCCTCCAGTGTCCGGATGAACAGGGGTTGGCCCTTGAGGCGTTGGAAGATCTTGTTTTGCTTCTTCCCGAAGCGCTTCGCCGCACCGGCAGCGGGGACTATTACAGATACCTTCGCCATTATCCGGCCCTCAACGCGATGTTCTTGAGTTATCGGCGTCTAGACCTTTTTCAGTGCCTGTTCCAGATCTTCCAGCAGTTTGTCGGTCTGTTCAATCCCTGCTGACAGGCGGACGGTATTGAGGTTGACGCCGAAGCTGGTGCGGCGTTCGGGGGGCATGTAGAGCATCGTCGTCAGGTACGGAATACAGATCAGGGACTCCGTCGCACCGAGGCTTACCGCGTGGTAGATAACCTTCAGCTCGTTGATGAACTTCTTTGCGTCTTCGATCGTCTCGCCCATGTCGAACGCCAGAACCCCGCCGAAGCCCCTGTGCATTTGTCTGCGAGCGACCTCGTAGCCCCGGTCGGTTTTCAGGCCCGGATACCGCAGCCTCGTGACCTTGGGATGCTTGGCGAGAAACTCCGCCATCGCCTGGGCGTTGACGCTCATCTTCTGTGCCCGCATGTCGAAGGTTTTCAACCCGCGCTCCAGCAGCGACGCCGAATATGCATCCAGAGTGGTCCCGATCGCCTGGCGGGTAAACCACAGATCGTTGTAACGGTCCTTGGTTCCGGCGACGGTGCCGGCCATCAGATCGTTGTGCCCGCCCAGCCCCT
>DAOVQV010000331.1 GCA_030628445.1 Phycisphaerae bacterium
CGCACATGTCTTTATCCAGCGTCAGCGGCGTCTTGACCTCGGCGTACCCGACAAGGACGGGGTTTGCCTTGAGCTGCTCCGGCCCGCCGCGGATGACCTCGCCGATGCGACAGATGTACTCGATGTCGAACTTGTCCAGCGCTTCGACGCCGCCGAGCTTGTCGGTGTGCTTGACGAGCTCGGAGGCCATTACGATCTGGCGGATCGGGAGGGGCACGTCCTGTGCGGCCACTGGCAGGCCCGTATGCGTAATCTGGTCGAGCTGGGCGGTGAGGCGAAGCGCGTCGCGCGTGTCGTTCAGCGTCGCGGGGCGCCGCAGGCCGTCGGTGTCGTAGATGAACACGCAGTACCCGCCCGCGCTGACGGTGAAGTCCTCGCGGATTCGCAGCGGCTCGGCCTTGAACCGCACGTGCGAATAGCGTGCGGCCGTCCGCTGAGGTTCGCTGCGCGCGGCGAAGTCCCGCCGCATCTTTTCCACGCGACTGTCGACGATGTCCTCGGGAAACAAGACATGTCGAGCCTCGAAGTTAACCTTGCACCCGGCCGCGGTCAGGTACTTAAGGGCCTCGTCGTGATCGATCCGCATCCCGATCTGCCCAAGGATCCGCAGCGCGTTGCGATGGATGCTCTCGGTCTCTTCTGCTGAGAGGAAACGAATCGGGTCTCTTGGGGTTCTCATCGCCGCTTCCTGCCAAGTGTGGAGTCCAACGGGGCTTCAAGGAAGCGTAATACCCCCAATCGCCGGCGGATGCAAGGGCCGGTTGCGACGGCGGCGGCGAATCCCTTCACCAAAGCCCTCATGCGCGCTTCGTGCGGTCTCGGCTCAGTTGCTCAGCGCCCCGCGGCGGACGGCGTCGAGGACCTTGTTGAGGGAGTCCTCATGCTTCCACTGGACGAAGCGCCACCAGTGGGCCATATCCTGCGGCGGGGCGATTTGCTCGATGATCTGCGCGTCGGTGTTACCGGCCAGGACGGCGTCGCGGACCTGATGGGAAAGATGGTTGAAGTATTCCACCCATCGCTTCAGCTCGCCGGCCGAGCACAGCGGTCCGTGCCCGGGTATGACGACGTGAGGGTCGAACTCGATCATCAGGGCGTAAGCATCCAAGACCCTCCTGGTTGCATCATCGCGCAGCGCCCCGGGACGCGGGATCAGACCCCACCCGAACAGATCGCCGGTAAACAAGGCCTTATCGGAAGGAACCCACACTATGCAGTCGTGCCCGCTGTGGACGCCGCCCATCGGGAGCATCACCGCGCGCCGCCGCGTCCCTTCAAACCAGCGCCCGTCTCGCGGTATGTGATGAGTGTGGAGGTTGACGATCTCGGCGCCGCAACGCCGAGAAAAGGCTGGATTGAGGGCGGTGTGGTCGGAATGGGTGTGGGTGTTCAGCACGTAACTTATGCGTTTTGGGTCAAACGTCGAGGCGATGGCGTCGAAGACGTCGGCTTCCAGCTCCTGTTGCTCCAAGGCGTCGACGACGATGGCGTAGTCGCCCATGTCGATCCACGCCATGTTGTCCACGGCCTGTCGCACGTAGAATCCGTCGGCGACCGTGATGATCTTTGCTGTCTCGACCGACTCGGGCGACATCATACTCACCGACAGTCATTCTAGGCGCGCACTTTGGCCGACCAAGGCGCAGTGACACAGCGCAGGCAATTCGGTGACTGTCTGTCAGCGGGTCTGTCAGATGACTTGGGCGGCCCTTGCGTTGTCGACCGTGTCCAGCAGGACCATTACCTCGCCGCCGCCGGCCGTAGCGCAGCAGAAGTTGATCCCGATCCCGGCTTCGGCGACCTTGGCGGCGACGGCGTTCAGTGCGCCGATCTGGTTGGGCACCGTAACGGCGACGGCTTCGGCCGTGTGGCAAGTAGCGACCTTACCCGACAGCGCCTGGGCGGCCTTGGCGTTGTCGTCGGTAACTAGGAGCATCTTCGCCGCGGTCCCTTCCACCCACGCGCAGACGCCCTTGATGTCGACGCCCGCCTGCTTCAGCGCGTCGGTCAGCTCGGAAAGCTTGCCGACCTTATCTTCGACATCGATTCGCAACAGCGATACAGTCTTGCCCATAATGATTCTCCTTTTCCGTTTACTTGCGCACCGGTCCGTCCGAGCGAACAGGCCGCCTGCAATGATCCCGTCTCCACCCAGTCCCCGCAAGGGTGGTTTGAGCCG
>DAOVQV010000353.1 GCA_030628445.1 Phycisphaerae bacterium
AATTCATTCAGTACTGAATGCTAGAGCACTTTAAGATTTAGATGTCGTATTCAGGCGTCGGCGAGGACGAGGCTGGCAAGGAGGCCGAAGCAGGCGATCCCCTGCGGATCGTCGATGCAGGCCGAAGCAGCCAGACGAAGCCGCAGCCAGCATGAATGCGATAGATGAAACTTAAATTGCTCTAAGCTGTCGTTCCCGCGCGGCCGGCGAGTTTAGCATTTATCATTTCTGCTTAACGAGGTATATCGGGCTGGACCAAGCCATGTGCCCGTCTTCCTGGACGACCTTCACGTGGATGGGGTTATCACCCGCCCGGAGCCTGGACAGCGGAATCTCGAACTGGAAGACGTTGGACTTGCGGCGGTCCGGGAGGCGATAGATCTGCATCTGCTTGCCCAACCCGCCCGCTTCGTAAACCATCTCACCCAGTCCTATCTCGCGGATCGAGCATTCCAACTGCAATTGGGCGGTGTCGATGGAAAGCTTCCCGGCCTTGGGTGTCTTAAGATTCAGGATCACTCCGGCCACCCCGCCGGTCGTAACCGACCGCCACGCCAGGCGCCCGGGGCCGGTCCGCTTCATCGGCCGATCCGGGTTCCAGAAGTTGATAGCCCGAAAGGCGACGATCCTGTTGTTGCCGACCGACAGCGACCCGTCCCAGTTGACCATGCGTCCTCGCCCGCGGACCTGGGCGCCGGACCAGAGGACCTTTATCCGCCTATCCAGATCGCCGGCGGCGAACGGCCTCATCACGCCGACCATATCCGTACCGTTGCGGACTTCAACCCGGTCGATCGGGCCCGTCCCGACGGCCCGGACGCTCAGGACGGTTCTGCCCTCGTCGGGAGTTATCACGTCGCCCATCATCGCCCGCCGCCCGTCTCCGGTCACCGCGAAGACCTCCAGCAGCGGACGATTACCCGTGGTCGCGTAGAAGTGCCTGCCCTTGATCGCCTTAAAGACGCTGTCGCGGGTTAACCGATCGGAAAGGACGCACGTAAGCCCGCCCAAGCCGGCGAACTTACCGCCCCCGGGATACGAGGCGCCCGGATGACACTTATGCCCGTCGCTGTTGGCGCAGATACCCACGCGATATCCCAACCGAAGCGCATCGTCCAGCAGCCACTCGAACGTCCCCCACGCCGAGTGGACCTCGACGGCGACCTGGAGGTTCGGATCGTGCATCCGCAGATCGGCCCAGCGCCCCCCGGCGTGTGCGAAGATGAACGCCTCCCGCCCGCGCAAGTTCCCAAACAGCGCCTTGGCGGTGGGCGCATCGGCGTAGCGCGTCTCGGTGGCGGAAAGCAGATCGCGGGACGACCGCATGATCCGCTCGCCTTCCGCCTTGTAGTAGACGTTCCGGTCGCCGCCGGCGGGCGTCGTCCCGCTCCATTCATATCCGGGGAACGTCACGAACTTGCCCGGCCGGAAGTACTTGCGAGTAGTGCGGTTCAGCTTCAGCCAAAACTCATCCGTCACCTGGAAATCGTTGCCCTGGTGGGCAGCTATGTCGACAAGCCCGTAATCGCGGGCGAAACGGAAGTAGTCCTCGACGGTGTTCGTCCCGATCGTCTCTTCGGACTGACCGTGAAGGTCGGCCCAATAGGCGTTAAGCTTCGGCGGCGCCTCGAGCACGTCTATCGGATTGCTCGTGCCCGCCAGGCCGGTCTTTGCATCGGTGAGCCGGACGGTCTGGATTCCGATCTGGCCGAACGGGGGCTGGGTGAAGGCGCGCGGCTTTCCCGTGGGGTTCCCCCAGGTATCTTCGAGCTTCAGGTAACAGGTGAACTTCTTACCGGCTTGCACCTTCGACGGTCCGATGCACACGGCCCGCACCGGCTCGCCGGGTACGATGCGGATCGTCGGCGAGGTGGGCAGCTCCTTGAACTGGTACGTGGCGTACGGATCGACGAACGTCTTGAACTCGAACGTGTCTTCGGCGAACGTCTGTGCCCGCCACCCGGC
>DAOVQV010000330.1 GCA_030628445.1 Phycisphaerae bacterium
GGGGCAAAGGCGGTGCCAGACCAGCTTAAGTGCCTGTACTACGGTTCGATACGCCTGAACACCCGGTGTCCGGATTGTGCCACAATGTCCGAATGGGGACTCATAGCCGCCCGTTTTGGCAGTGCGGGCGCCGGGATACCCCTTAAGCTGCTGGTATGGATGTGCCTGATGCGATATTGTTCGGTCAGCCCGGGGGGCGCAGCCGCCCTGGAGACTGAACATGCGCAACGCGCTAGGAAACAAGACGAGACTAACATTGGGAACCTGCGGGAAGGCGATACTGATGTTGTCCATGTTTGCAGCAGGCTGCGCGAAACGCGCCGACGAGCCGGGCGATGCCCAGCAGGTTCCCGTCTGGACGGTCCACCAGATCACGCTGCACGCCGCCAAGAACCATCCCGACCCATTCGCCCTCGACCTGCGAGCGACGTTTGTGGGCCCCGGCGGGCGGGAGATAACCATTCCGGGGTTTTGGAACGGGCAGGACACCTGGAAGCTGCGTTTTTCTCCGCCGACTACCGGTGTGTGGACCTGGAAGACCACGTGCCCCGACCCCGCCGACGCGGGTCTGCACAAGCGAACCGGCAAGCTGGAAGCTGTCGCCTACAGCGGGGACAATCCGCTGTATGAGCGCGGGTTCGTCGAGGTCAGCCCCAACAGCAGGTACCTGATCTACGCCGACGGGACCCCGCTGTTCTGGGTGGCAGATACCAACTGGGCGATCAATCGCGACTTCATCTTCGACCATACGTTCCCGTATACGCTCGACAGTTACTTCGCCGCCAGAGCGCGGCGGAAGTTCAACGTGCTTCAATATCACGTCAAGGTGTCCCGGCGTGTGGGAGACTTCAACGGCTGGCCCGCGCCCCAAGAGCAGGTCCTGACGCCGAAGTTCTACAAGCTCACGGCCGACAGGATCATACACAAGGCCAACGCCAACGGGATGGTGGTGGCGCTGTTTGCGAGCTGGTACAATCACTTCTTATCGACCGAGGAAAAGACGCTCGCCTACTACCGCAACCTCGTCGCCCGATACGGCGCCTATCACGTGGTCTGGGTCATAAGCGGCGAATATGCATACGACGATGCGAACTTGGAGCTGTTCAACAAGATAGGGCGGTACGTAAAGTCCATTGACGGACACGCCCACATCGCCACGATCCATCCCAGGAATGCAGACACGAGGGTCTCCAGCAGTGTAGATTTTCACAACTGCGGGTGGCTGGATTTCAACATGATCCAGGCGTACGACTCACACCGGGCCGCAGTGAGGGCCCCGCTTGTCGATTACATGCTCCAACCCACCAGACCGACGCTCGAGGCCGAGTCTATGTACCCCCGCAAACCGGGCTCCTGGTACGACGGCGACCCCGGCCGGACGGATCATGACGCGCTTTGGGTCGCCTACGTCTCCGTCCTGCAGGGGAGCACCACGGGGTACACATACGGAAGCGGAATGCATCACGAACTGAACCCCCCCAGCGCCGAATACATGAAGCACTTCGGGGATTTCTTCCGGTCGCTGAGTTGGTGGGACCTCGAACCGCATCGCCAGTGGGCCGTCGGGGATTTCAAATACAATCCCCTCAGCAGGACCAAACCGTTCTGCGCAGCGAAGCGGTCCGAGCTGTACGTCGTCTACATCCCCAAGGGGTGTCCCGTGCGACAGGTCACGATCACGAACCTGTCGGGGATCTCCTACCGCGCCCGGCGGTACGACCCGAAGAGAGGAATCTGGTCGGACATCACCGAGCGGACCCCGGCGGCCGAAAGCTGGTCAAGCCCGGTCTTACCCGACCGGTCCGACTGGCTCATCGTCCTGGACCAACCAAGCGGGCAATAAGCCTCGCCTACAAGACTACCGCTTCGCCCTCTGCTGTCAACGCGCGGCGCGAGCAAAACCGATACCACTTCGGCATGGTGCTTGGGGATTCGCCAAACCGTGATATACTTAAAGAACCCCCTAACACCAATGAGGCGCGGTTTGCGGGGGCGGCGAAGTCTAGAGCAGTTAACGACATAATGTAGCGATTTGCTCGTAGGCGAGGACAAGGCTGGGAAGGAAGGCGAAGCAGACAACCCCGTAGGGTTGTCGATACAGCCTGACGAAACCAGCCGACGCCGCAGGCAGAGCAAACGCTACAGAATGGTGTTAAGTGCTCTGACGTGAGGGCTGGAGGCACAGCATGCTGGTA
>DAOVQV010000125.1 GCA_030628445.1 Phycisphaerae bacterium
CTTCAGCCTGGCCTCCCTGGGCCCACCGCCCCAGTTCATCGCGTAGACGACGTGGTGCATGTCCGTCGAGAACAGATGTGTCTCGACATAGTTGGTCGTCAACTCGTCGGTAAGCTCGGCCTCCACGTCCGGCGTCTGGCCCGCTTGGGCCATAATCCACTGCATCACGTGACACTTGCCCGGACCGTCAAACTCCCGAGCCATGTAATACACCTTGCCCAAGCCGACGGTGTTGACCGTAAGGGCGGCCTCGCCCTCGCCGACCGTAGCTAAAACCTCAGCGGATTCGGGGGTAAAGGCAAAACCATGCAGCTCGACTGAAAAATCGTCCGCACCGTCCAGCGGCGAAGCCAAGACCGCCGCAGTCTCGCACGGATCTATCCCAAGATCGCCGAACGTGATCTTCTGCTTGGCGGTGACGGGCTGTCCGACCTTACCACCCAGAAGTTCCGATGCGTCCAGTGGTTTGTGCGTATCGTCGTCGATTCGCAAGGCGTCGCTGGTGACGACAAGGACGCCGCCGCCGCTGACGTACCTCTCCAACGCATCCAGCGTGCCCGGCTTGACGCGGAAGGCCCTCGCCAGGATCAGCACCTTATAGGCAGATGAATCGTCATTCAGCAGCATGTCGTTGTCGATCACTGCAAGCGGGACGCCCGAAAACAGCGCGGGGCCGTAGATATCACATACCTCCCCCATCCATCTGCCATGTCGGCCTTTCTTGTCCTCCGGCCTCAGTGGACGGGCGGACTCGTAGGAATACATCATCGCCGCCCTTGCCTTTATCCGCGGTCGCGGCAGGACGAGCTGGCCGACGTTGTTGATCTCGTTGCGGACACGAGGCATTTCCTTTAGGGCCGTCAACTGCATGCTCCGCGGATCAAACGTGCTCCTCCCGCCGTCGCTGGTGCCCTGGCTGTAATAGTAGGAGATGAGGGACCCAGCCGCGCCGTGCACGGCCTGGTTCCAGAAGAAGCTCCTCATCCCGGCCGGGCCGATGATGTACTTATCCCGGGGATATCCCACGCATACAGGCTCCTGATTGAAGCTGGGCTTGTCGGGTAGAGCCTTGTCTACAACATCGCTGCACAGGGCCTGGCCCAGCATCCCTCGGACGCTGCCCCAGCTCTCCTTCCCTGGTTCGACCTTAATCAACCTCAGCCCTCTCTCCTGGCCGTAGGTGTCCACGATCCTGTTCCACATCGCCGGCGTCTGGGCGTGCGTGCCGCTGTAGTACGGAGTCTGAAATGTGCATAGAGCGTCAGGGTTGGTCGCCTTGTATTCGCTTACCAGATCCTTGAACATCTCCTCAGCTACCTGCTGCATGAACTTGATCCAGTCGACCCACAGATTGTTGGATAAGTCCTTCCCGTGTGGAATCACGCCCCACTCGCTGTTGTAGATCCCGGCGCTGGAGATGTTGACGGGCGGCATGATCTTAGCGAAGCTCTCGAACTTGGTTCCCCAGGCGGCGTTGGCGTTTTCGATCGTTTCGAACTTAGTGACCATGGCATCCTGGAATTTCTTTACGTTCGTGGGGTTGGGGTTGATATAGCTGACCTCATTGACCAGTTCGTGAAACAGGACGGGGTACTTGCGGATGTACCGGCTGCCCCAGCGCATCATGTTGACGTAATGCCGGCGTGCCTGGGGGTTGTCCATGTTCACGTCCAGGAAGTGGCTGGATGTCTTTCGCCAGCCATCCAGGTGCGGCGTATAGAACGGCGGGTCGAACCGGTACTGCAGGTACGGCAGCGGATACCAACTCGACATGGTCAGGTGATAATCGAACCACGTCTGCGTACCGCCCAGCAGGATCTCGCGGACCCGCGCATCGCCGTATGGATCGGGGGCATCGCAGTCCACCGTAAGCATAGGCCGGCCGTCGGAACCTTTGGACTCGGTGACCTTAAGTGCCGCCCTATAGCAAGCCTTGACACGGTTGTGCACCGGCTGTACGTCAATGCCCAACATCTTGCACAGCCAGGTGCCCTCATACCCGTTCGATTCTACACCGATAAGGAAGACCGGCTTGTCGCCGCGATAATACGTACCGTTCTTGATCGTGATGTTCGTGACGCTCTCGGGATACGTGTCGGTGGTCTTCTCGAACTGCTTCGGTATCTCAAACGGGAGGATGTTCACCCTCGCCTCGGTCAGTTCGACCTTCTGCTTCTTGTGCGGGCTTTCGCTGCCTCCCAGGCGAATAAGCTCTTCACGAATTGCCTGCTCGGTCGCCGACTCACCCGCCCCGGTTGCCTCACAAAGCAAAAACAGCGCAATAAGAATGACACTCGTCGCCACAAAGATATTGTTCGTTTTGATCCTCATTTGGTCGCTCCCAATAGCTTACTTTCCACTGTGATCCGTAGTTGTGTCGCAGAAAGGATAGTTTCCGGCAAGGTCGTCGCCAATTCAATGACAAAGATGCCCGTTCGGGCAGTTTCGCTCAAAGCATGAATGGTCTGGTGGAAGCCAACATCCAGCCCGCAGGAGCGGATTCGCTCGACGCGGCTATCCCTACGGTGCCGGCGAGCTGATCAACTGCAGCGCGGTGGGCCCGCTCGTGCCGTTGTTGCGGCAGATGACTGCATCGGTCGGGCCGACCTTGCGATCGCGATTGAAGTCGCATGTATTGTCTATAGGAGCCGGGTTTAGCGCCAACGTGTGCGGGTTGTTGCGGACGGCGACTTCATCCGTCGGCGTCACTTCGGCATCGATCGCTGAGTTGCCCGTCTCGCCGATGGCGTTACCGAAATAGAAAACGTCCGGGGTGGAAAGGCCCGTGTTGCCCGTCGCCTTGACTGTCACTTGCAGCCATTGCTTTTCGATGGCGTTGTGGGGCCAGATAATGGTTATGCGATCCGACCCGCCCGCACCGGCGCCGCTACGAACAGTGATGCTGCTGGGCGCCGGGGCCGTAGCCCACCCGGTCGGGGACGAATCGTTCCCGACCTTGAAGACAAAGTCCGCCGCCGTCGGTGTGCCGCTTAGACCATCGATGTCGATCATGATTCCATTGATGCCCAGTGAGTAGCTGGTGTAGTGCAGGAAATTGGCTGTCTGACCTGGCAGCAGCGCCATTTTGTCCGGTGCGACGGCATCGTCATCGGTGCTGTTGGCGGCCGGGTTCTCGCCATCAAAGGCAGAGCTGTTGTAAAAAATGTGCCGCCCCACCACACCTGACGGCTCGGCCGTGATCAGCTCAATCCCGAGTCCTGTGCCGAGGTCGCGGGTGTATTGTCTGTGAATGGGGTCGTTCCAGTGTTCGTGGACGCCCAGGCTGTCAAGGGGCGTTGCGTCGCCCTCCGGATCATAAAACGTACCCGATGGCGGGGCATTGGCCATAGCAGCCTCGTGCAGGAAGTCGTCGCCGCCGGCAATGCGAGGTGAAGGACCTTCCATAGGCTGATCAGCCCGAGCCCACCAGAGGTCGTAAGCAACGGAATCGACGGCTACTCCATCCTGCGATACCAAAAGGCTCGATGGCCAGTCGTTGCTGAACGGCGGGATGGGCCACTTTCTTGGGGGACAGACACTACCCCAATCGTACCCTCCCCAAAGCCCGTCGATTAGATACAGCAAGGTCTTACCGCCGATTTCCTTGTGTCCCATCAGGTCCACCACTGCACGATAATTGCCCATATCTGGGACATACTCGGGGAGGCTGTAGTGCAAGTTATAGTAAGCACCGTCAACAGGAAAGCGAATCATCGAACCGTAAAGGTTCTTCGCACAAAGGGTCACAGACGCACGGGCGTGAGTCTTCAGAACCGCGAAGTTAATGAAATAGTCGGCCTCTACGTTAGACAGCGGGACGTAGTCCGTTGGCTTTCCCGCAGCCGCCGGGCTGCTCCAGTCTAACTCGACATCGGAGTACTCCACGAGCACACGCCCGGGTAGCGTGAAGCGGCTGAGGTATCGCACGTCGGTGAATCCCGCATCCAGGAGAAATTGCAGGTCACTGTTACAGACAATCGCAGTCGTATCGCCCACAGTAATGTTGCTTTGAGGCACACCAGCGACATAGACCAACTGCTTCAGCAGCGCCGCCATCATCTGTCGGGACAGGCTGACGTATTGCTTCATGTACCCTTTCTGATCTCCATTTGCATAAACATAGTCAACCGACGTCGTCACCAGGTTGAACTTGATGGTGATCTTCTCAGCTGGCTGATACCCGACGTCTCCGCGGCCGTGAGTCTTGTTGAAGTCCCTAAACAGAGCGTCCCAGGCATCGGCGCCGTCGCTTCGGCCAGCCAGCCAACGAATGGCCTTGGACATCATGTCATCCACCACGTCCTGGTCGGTGTTGCCCGGGTCGGACCAATACCCGGTCGAGCCGTCCCAGTCCGTGGCGTCCGGGTCGTGAACCCAGACGACGCGCCCCGGGTGGATTCCCTTACCCACGCCCACCGGCTCGTTGACCGGATCGGGGGGTTTGTCAGCCGCAACGGCCGGGACGTCCGGCGTGTTGGATATCGCCACGTAGCCCGCGATCAGCCCGACGGCAATGGCCAGGGACGCAACTACGTAACGGGAGCGGCGCAGGAGCCTCCTGGCCTCGCCGAACGCCAGTATGCTGCCCGTAATCCCTCCCAGCCAAGCCACAAAGCTCGCCGCCATCGGGGCGGCGACTCGCATGCACGGATAGGTCGCGCGGGTCGGCTTGGGGATGACCCTGAGAAGAAACCAGATCAGTGACGCCAAACCGACCAGCGGGAACGGCCAAACCCGCCAGCCATGCGTCCACCAACCTCGAAAATCCTCCCCTGACTTGGGGGATCTGCGGACTTCAGGTTCCTGATCCACGTGTGACAGACTCCGCCTCCATCCTAATTGTTTGTGCAAAACCGAAATCAACAAGCTCATACTAGGCAATTAAGTCTATGCGAAACCAGCGATTCTGTCAGGGCTTATGGCGCCGAGATCAGCTGCAAGGCCGTCATCGAGTTGGTCCCGTTGTTGCGGCAGATGATCGCGTCGGTCGGACTGACCTTCCGGTCGCGATTGAAGTCGTAGTTATCGTCGATGGCGGCTGGGTTATTCGCCAGCGTGCGCGGGTTGTTCCGCACAGCGACCTCATCGATGGGGGTGACCTCCGCATCTGCAGGCGAGTTGCCCGTCTCGCCGATCGCGTTACCGAAGTAGAAAACATCCTGAACCGGGATGCCCAGGCTCGTCTTGACCGTCACTTCAAGCCACTGGTTCTGGATATCGTTGTCAGCCCAGATGATCGTGATCCGGTTCGAGCCGCCCGCTCCCGCGCCCGCCCGGACCGTAATCGA
>DAOVQV010000139.1 GCA_030628445.1 Phycisphaerae bacterium
CATCGATATCTCAACAATAACTATATCGACACGCCACCCGCCCAGTCAAGCACATTTTCCGCAGACGTGCGCCGCTGGCACGGTCCGGTGGGGTATAGAGTGAAAAAGGCGGCCGGGCAGCCAGGCGCAAACACCGGCTGCCCGATCTCGTCCCCTCCGCAGGGCCGGTAAAGGCGCCCACGGGGGGGCGTCCGCTGCACACGCCAAGTCCCTTTAGGGCTCTAGATCGGGCCGCCCGTGCCGAAGGGAACCCCTCCGGCACCCTCCAATGGGCGGCCCGAAAAAACCCCTCGTATCAACCAACCAAATTGGTTACATCCTCGACGACCGCCATAAGCTGCTCGGGCGTATACGGGCTGGGCAGGCAGCCGTCAAAACCCCTCTGAAGCAACCAATTGCTGTGATGTTCCGTCAGCTTTGGAATCGCCGCGACCAGCTTTGTCGCCTCAAGCGCCGATGAAGAACGAATGTTCTCGCACATGGCGACCAGATCATCCGGATCCTGGACCGTGCCCAGGACAATCACGTGGGGGTGAAATTCCTGGGCCAGCACTCCGGCCTCGAAGCCGTTGGCGGCCGTCCGGATTTCGTACCGCTGCGAGCGGTTCAATGAATCAATCAACTCATCCGGCACGGACGCATCGAAGATCATCACGCGGCAGATTCCGCCGTCCAATCCCTCAAGCGGGATACTGTGAGCACGCATGAACGCCAAGAGCTGCTGGATCGGTATGCGCCGATCCCTGCTGCCGGGAATGCGATAACCCCTCAATTCTCCGGTGTCAAACCACTTAGTGACGGTCCGGGGGGCGACGTGGCAAATTCTGGCCACTTCGCCCGTGGTCAAAACTTCCTTTTTAATCGGTACGTTCATGCACTGCGCCCACTAGGGAACTTGGTCCCGATATTTTCATCGGCGCACCAGTTCGTCGCTTTAGTTGCGCGCAAAAAAGCACGTGTTTTTATGGTGAGTTTCTTGGCTCGATCCGGGCCGGGCCGGTATAGTGGACCCCCAAGATGCCCCCGTTGAGTCCTGGTCTACTTACCCGCAGCGCCACGGATGCTTCACCGGCCGCTTGGGACGCTCGGGATAAGTACCACCCATTCGGTCCAGTATAATTCACTGATGTGCACCGGAGAGGCCCTTGGATATCCTCGCCGACCTGAACGAACCCCAGCGCAGGGCTGTTGCGCATACGGACGGCCCGCTGCTCGTCCTTGCCGGTGCGGGCTCGGGCAAGACCCGCGTTATCACGCGCCGAGTGGGATATCTGATCGGGGCGGCAGTTCCACCCGATAACATCCTGGCGATTACTTTCACCAACAAGGCCGCACAGGAAATGCGACAGCGAGTGCACGCCATGGACTGCCCCCCCGGCGCCACGATCTGCACGTTCCATTCGCTGTGCGCAAGGTTGCTGCGGGAATTCGCCGCCGAAGCCAACCTTTCGAGCAACTACACCATATACGACCGGGCCGATCAGCTCAAGATCCTGAAAGAGGCGATTGGGCGGGCGGACTTACCGGCGGGAACCTTCGTCCCGTCGAAAGTCTCGGCGGTAATCTCGGGCGCTAAGACCGAGCTGAACAGCGCCGAGCAGTTCGCCGCCGAGGCCGCTGATTTCCGCAGCAAGAATATCGCCAGGATCTATCGCCTCTACGAGCAGCTGCTCGCATCCAACAACGCCCTGGATTTCGACGATCTGCTGCTGCGAATGGCGTACCTGCTGCGCGACAGGCCCGATATACGCCGGATTCTGTCCCGGCGCTACAGGTATATCCTCATCGATGAGTACCAGGACACGAACCGCGCTCAGTACATCCTGGCCCACGGTATCGCGGTCGATCACGAGAACATCTGCGCCACCGGCGATCCGGACCAGAGCATCTACACCTGGCGCGGGGCGGACATCAACAATATCCTCGAGTTCGAGACCGACTACCCCAACGCCACGGTCATCCGGTTGGAGGAGAACTACCGCTCCACCAAGCCTATCCTCACGGCCGCCTCGCACCTGATTTTCCACAACAAGATGCGCAAGGAAAAAGCCCTGTGGACCCGTCGGGTCGGCGGGGTCGATATCCACGTCGCCTATTGCGACGACGAGCACGCCGAGGCCGACCTGCTCGCCCGGCGAATCTCCGCCAGGGGCGCAAGCGGCGGCAGCTACAGCGAAGTGGCCGTCTTCTACCGCATCAACGCCCTGTCGCGCGTCCTGGAAGAGGCGTTGATACGCGCGTCGATCCCGTATCGAATCGCGCGCGGCGTGGAGTTCTACAATCGCAAGGTGGTCAAGGACGTCCTGGCGTACCTGAAGCTTCTGGTCAATCCGCAAGATGATCTCAGCTGCCTGCGGATCATAAACACGCCCGCCAGGGGTATCGGCTCGACAACAATCAAACGCCTGCGGGACCTCGCCGCCGCGAAAGAGATTTCGCTGCTGGAGGCCTCCCGGCGCGTCCAGGAAGCAAATCTCTCCACAGCAGCAACCAAGAAAGTCTCCGCCTTTAGGGAACTGATCGATTCGCTGGGATCTGGGCTGACCGGACCAGTGCGCGACGTGATGGAAAGCGTCGTGAAGCGCACGGGCCTGCAGGAGGCGCTTGGCGAGGATAAGGAGCAAGCCCGACAGGACCTGGCCAATATCGACGAGCTGATCTCCACCGCCGCGGAATTCGACGAGGCTCCGCAAGATGAATCGGCCGATCGGCCTACCGCGATCGGACACTACCTCCACAAAGTGAGCCTTGTGTCGGATGTGGACCATTTCAACGGGACGGGCGGCGCGGTTACGCTGATGACGCTGCACGCCGCTAAGGGCCTGGAATTCCCGGCGGTTTTCATCGTCGGGTGCGAGAGCGGCCTGCTGCCGTTCGAAAGGCCCGACACCCCCCAGCCTCTCTACAAGGGAACCGAGAAGCTCGAAGAGGAACGTCGCCTCGCCTTCGTCGGAATGACGCGCGCGATGGACGAGCTTACACTGACCTGCGCCAAATCCCGCATGATCCGAGGCCGAAGCCTCCCCCAGGCGGCCTCGCAGTTCCTCACCGAAATCGGGACCGAATCCGTCACCGTCGAAGACTTCACCACCGCCCGCCCGGTCGCGGCCCTGCACGGGCGCCGCAAGGGCCGCTACTACGAAGACGTCGAGCAGCGCCGGCTCATAGAGGCGATGGCCGACGCCGCAGAAGTCCCCCCCCAATACGAATACCTGAAGGTGGGCTCCAAGGTCTACCACGCAACTTTCGGGTCCGGGCGGGTGGTTCAGATCTCCCAGCCCTGGCCCGTCACGCGAGCCAAGGTCGAGTTTCATCAGTGCGGGACAAAGACGCTCCTGCTGAGACTCGCCAAGCTGGAGCTGATTTAGAGCCCCTAACACCAATGAGACGTAGTCGCGACGTAGTGTATTTTGCCGCGGGCCAAGGCGAGAGGGCGACGACGGCCCTTAGTGGGCCGTCGAGCCCGAGCAACGCGGGGGTGCGGCAAAAGACGCACGTCCCTTCGGGTTGCGACGCCAATGAGCGTCTACGGCGTCAGAATTCCTCGACATACCATTAAGGTATTCCATCGTCGTTCTTCCTTGTATCCATCTCATTGGCGTCACAACGCGGCTCGCGCCTCATTGGTGTTAGGGGCTCTAAACCGATGTGCAAGAGAAATGCCCACGGCCAGCCGGCCGTGGGCTTTGTGGGGCCGCAAAGACATTCTGACATTCTTCGGCTTCCCGCGCCAGCACAAATACGCGGGCAGGCCTGCCCGCCCTACGACCTAGGAACTGTTCTGCGCGCGCACGGCTGCACGGCGGGCGGGGGGAGGCGCGAAAAAATGCAGATTCTTTCCTCCCGGCCTGGCCGGACCTTACGAGGACCGATGCGCGAAAAAGACTCACACTGCGCGCGCATACGCTCGCGCGGCCGGTAAGTATGGAGGCGCTTCACGCGCCGCCGGCGTTGTTTGACAAGTGAATAGGGTTCGATCTGTGCCCGTGGATCCCGGCGGCCGGGCGGGCCGGTGGCAAAAATTTTCGCCGGCCGGCGCGCGCAAAAACGCAATTACCTGCGGGCACAGGAGCTACCGTTTTGCCGACCTGCGACAAACGGCGAGAACTTGCGACAAACGGCGAGTATGTGTGGCCGGCTGCGAGAAACTGTGACTATGTGCGAGTTCCTGCGGGAAGGTGCGACCGGCTGCCATTCCCTGGCGGGGTTTGATCCGGAGCACTGCGGGCGCGATTGGCGCCGGCGCGATTCGCTTGACAGTGCCCGGATTTCCAATAGCATACCGTTACCGCATGGGTAAAAGCTGTGACAACGTCTCCAGGCTTCGCACGCTCGTTATCGTCCCGGCGCATGACGAGGCGGGCAGTATCCGAACGGCCATCAAGGATTTACGGACGCACGTTCCATGGGCGGACGTTGTGGTCGTCGATGATGGGTCGACCGACGGCACCGCCCGGATCGCACGCCGGTGCGGAGCGGAGGTCCTGGCGCTCCCGTGCAATCTCGGCGTCGGCGGGGCCGTGCAGACGGGGTATATGTTCGCCCATCAAAATGACTATGACGCGGCCGTTCAATTCGACGGCGACGCGCAGCACCGGGCGAACCAGATACCGAAGCTGCTTGAGCTCCTGTCGGAGGGCAAAGCCGATCTCGCCGTGGGATCTCGACTCTTGAGGAAGCGCCGGTTCCGTTTCGATCCCCTGCGATTCATCGGCAGTAGGCTGCTTTCGCTGCTGGTGTCGGTGATTGTGCGCAAGAGGATCACGGACCCGACCAGTGGATTCCGCGGTGCGGCGAAGCGGACGATCGCATTTTTCGCTAAGCACTATCCGCAGACGTTTCTGGCCGACACGGCCGAGTCGCTCGTATGGGCGGCTCGCAGCGGGTTGGAGATATGTGAAG
>DAOVQV010000012.1 GCA_030628445.1 Phycisphaerae bacterium
AGGCCCGGCCCGGCAGCTCTACGACCGACCCGCCACGCGATTCGTTGCGGGATTCCTCGGCGAGGCGAACTTCATCGACGGTTCGTGCGCCGATGCCGGACCGCCCGCGAAGATCGAGACCCCAATCGGCTCGGTCCGTGCCCCCGATGCCGCCGACGCCGGGGTCGGTCAAACTGTAACCTGCTGCGTCCGTCCGGAGCGGATTTCGATACTCACCGAACTCACCGAGCGAGGGAATGACTCGGCGGGAGCCAACGTCATACCGGCCAAGATCGAATCGAGCACCTATCTGGGCGAGATTTGTCAGTACACATGTCGCCTGGGCAATGACGCCCTCTGGAAGGTCTGCATCCTCGGTCACGGCGGTGGGGCCCTGGCGAGCGGTGCACAGGTGAAACTGAGCTTCTCACCACAAGACGTCTGCGTCCTGACGAAATAGCGCCGACAGACCAACCCTTCAGACGCCCGCACGTCCGGGAGGATTTGTTGAGGTCTTAGAGCAATTTAAGATTTTCTGTTCCGTCCTGGCCGGCTGCGGCTTCGGCTGACTCACGTCAGGCTGCATCGGCAACCCGCTGGGTTTCCTGCTTCGCCTTCCTTGTCAGCCTTGTCCTCGCTTGGCCATCACCGAAACATTAAACCTTAAAGTGCTCAGATATACCCCGAATGTCCCGGCGGAGCGTTAGAAGCTCCTTGAACGCCCGCAGAACCACCCGAAGCCCGGCCCCCGTCTGGACGCCGGCGATGCGGGGTAAGTGCGTAACGGGGAGGGTCTGGATGGTATACCCGGCCCGCGCGGCGCGGGCGAGAATCTCGGCGTCTATCAAGGCGCTGTTGGACTTCAGGCGGATCTTATCGAAGATCTCCCGCTTGTAGAGCTTGAAGGCGCTGTCGACGTCGCGGCAGCGGAAACCCAACAGGCGTTGGACAAGCAGGCCCCAGCAGGCGGCGTTGAACCGCCTCACAGGTCCGTCCCGGCGATTTCGGCGGTACCCGCTGATGATGTCCGCCTGGTCAATCCGCTCCAGCAGTTTATCCAGTTCAGTGATGTCGAACTGTCCGTCCCCGTCGGTGTAGAAGACGTACGGTTTTGTAGCGGCCGCGAAGCCGCTGCGAAGTGCGGCACCGTATCCGCGATTCTGCTCGTGGTGGACCGCCCGGATGCGACCGTCCTCGGTTCCCAGCCTGTCGGCGATCCGCCCTGTCTCATCGGCCGAGCCGTCATCGATGATGATGATCTCCCAATCGCCGACCAGCTCATCGAGAACGTCCCTGGTCTTGCGGACAAGGGGCTCGATGTTCTCGGCCTCGTTATAACAGGGGAAGAACACACTCAGCGCGACATCAAAGCGCGGAGGCTGGTCTTGATCGGGACTATTCATCTGCGACGATCGCTTCTTCAATCAGCTCGCAAAGGATGTGATAGATCACGACGTGTGCTTCCTGGACGCGGGGCGTGCAGCGTGAGGGCACATCCAGCAGGACGTCTGCAAG
This sequence comes from Phycisphaerae bacterium, assembly GCA_030628445.1. Taxonomy (GTDB): domain Bacteria; phylum Planctomycetota; class Phycisphaerae; order SM23-33; family SM23-33; genus DAOVQV01. Next base: position 1,495 of record DAOVQV010000012.1, read on the forward strand.
GGCGGCGCATCGGCCGCCGGCGCTGCCGGTCATCGCTATGGTCGCCAGGCCTATTTGACGCGCCTTGTCCAGGGCGGCGATGACATTCGGCGAGTCGCCCGACGTACTCAGGGCGACGGCTACGTCGCCTTTGCGGGCCTTCCCGGCCAGCTGACGAGCGAAGATCATCTCGTACCCGTAGTCGTTAGCCACGGCCGTCATCGTAGCCGCATCTGCCGCCAGGGCCTCTGCCCGCAACGGCGGACGGTCCTTCAAGAATCGACCTACCAGCTCACAGGCGAAGTGCTGGGCGTCGGCAGCCGAGCCGCCGTTACCGAACAAAAAGACGGTCCCACCCGACTTCAGCGCGCCGGCGATCAGATCGGCGGCCTGGGTGATCCGGGTGGTGAGGTGCTCTTCAGCCATTCGAATCAGCCCCACCGATTCATCGAATCGCTTGCGAATCTTCTGTTCCATGGGCGACTCCAGGATCTAATGCCCGCTATTGGTGACGGTCAGTATCATACCCTCTTGCGTAGCTGGCTGAAACACGGCATGTTAATTCAAACTCCTCGAATCTAGCAATGCAACCGTTGACCATCAAGCTAAGCTGAGGTATACTCAGTGCGGAGCCGGGCGCCCGATTCGCAACTGCGCTAGCTCTTTGAGGTAAGGAGGTTACGGAAGGAAGCGGAAAGCAGCCAACTGCGGGCTCCGATTCCGCGGTTCAGCTGCGCCATCCGGTCGTTACGGAGGGTGTACGGATGTGGGTGTTCAAAGCTAGAATTTGCACGGCGGTTTTAGCCTGCTTGGTGTGCATACTGTCGGCCGGGCCGGTCTTCGCCATCGTCCTGCACGATGATGACGAACCGACTAACACTCCCCATCCGGACGTGTTGGGCTCGTGGTATAACGACGCCAGTTGCGTAGTTGTGGCACCCAATTACATCGTCACGACGCGGCACCAGGGCGGCGCGGGAACGGTTACGATAGGAGGTCTGACCTATAACGTCGCACAGGACATTTCCCATTTAACCGCCGACCTGCGGGTGGCCAGGATCATAAAGCCCGGCGGCGAGTACGCTAATCTGGCCAACTGGGCCGAGTTGTATACCACGCAGATGGGCAGCGAGGTCGGTGAGGGAATCGTTCTGGGGGGGTTCGGTAAGTCCCGCGGGGTGGAGCTTCAGACGGAGGGCACGACCTACGGATATGGGTGGACAACGGAAAGTTCGGTCGGGACGCAGCTGCGCTGGGGGACGAATGAGATAGATAACACCGGGATCCTAACCGACGAGCAGGGACGCACTTCGCAGGTCGTCATTGCAGACTTCGACGATCCTGACGCACCAGAGGGACACCCGTCACAGTATGAAGCGGCCCTCGCAGAGTTCGATTCCGGCGGCGGGTGGTTCATCCCTGACGGAGATCTGTGGTACGTAGCTGGTCTGAGCAGGGGAGTCACACACGCCCTATTATACCAGACTTGGTTCCGTAACAATGTGAACCCCAACAAGCTCGAGCCTGACAGCCTCGATGCTGTCCGGATCAGTTCGTACGCGGACTGGATCTATGACCAGATACGACACGACGGCGACGCAAACGGCGACCTGGTTGTTGACATCGTCGACCTGACCGTCGTCGCAGCCAATTGGTTCGCCACCGACCCGTTGAGCTGGTACGACGGGGACTTTACCGGCGACGGAGATGTTGACATCGCTGACTTAACAGCGCTGGCGGCGAACTGGGGCCCGGTTTTCCTCGGTTCGGGGTCCGCGCCCCCACTGAACCCGCCGGGCGACGGGACTGTGGCAGAACCGGCCGCCCTACTACTGCTGGGGATCGGGGGTTGTGCGATGCTCAAGCGCCGGCGGAGGCAAGAGCACGAATCAAGCCATTGATATTCGCCCCGTCTTGCCGATACACACTCCAAGGACCATGAAAAAGACCCAAGACTCCGCACAACAAGCTGTGCCCCGCAAAGCCGATCACAGGATCAAGATCGTCTTCCTTGTCTTGCTGGGAGCCCTGGGAGTGCTGATCTATTGGCGCCAGTTGAACCCAAAGCTTCCCGGGTGGGGGGACGACCTGCAGGAGACGCTGGGGGAGGCCCGCCGCGAGGGGCGCAAGGTTGTTGTCCTGTTCACAGCTCGCCATCCAGGAGAAATTGCACGCCGGCTGATGAAGACCACGCTGGGAAAAACAGCCAATCGTCAGGCCATCGAAGAGGGTAACTTTATTCACATCCGTCTCAAGCTGGACACATCGCTGACGGAGCAGATCGCCAAGCAATACAAGATCAAGAACCTGCCCACCATGTTGGTCCTCAGCTCTGGGGGCAGGGAACTCAACCGCCGCGAGGGAATGATAGGCGAGATGGCCTTCCGGAAAGGGTTCCTGGACTGCGCGAAGATCGCCAAACCGTGACGCCGCGTCGCAGGGGGCCCATCAGACCCGCCTTCGCCGCCTGGAAAGGCGGCCGTACTTGAAGATGCACGAAATCGCGTTCAGGCCGTCCTTGAACCCGATTTTCTTGCCTTCGGCGCTGGTGCGGCCCTCATAGCGAATGGGGACCTCGCATACGCGTACTGCGAGGCGAGCGACCTTGGCCGTTATCTCCGGCTCAAAGCCAAAGCGATCCTGCTCCAGATGAATCCGGCAAAGAACTTCCCGTCTAAAGCCCTTGTAGCAGGTCTCCATGTCGGTGAGCTTCAGGCCAGTCGTTAGGTTTGACAGCCAAGTCAGAAACTTGTTCGCCAGGTAGTTTTTCCAGTGCCCCTTGCGCCCGGACTCACTGAACCTGCTGCCATATACGACGTCCGCCTTACCCGTGATGATCGGGGCGAGCAGCTTGGGATAATCGCGCGGATCGTATTCGAGGTCCGCATCCTGGATGAGCACGACGTCGCCGCACGCGGCGGTGAATCCGGTCCGAAGGGCCGCGCCCTTACCCCGATTACGCTCGTGAAAAATGACCTTCAAGTCGACCGGACAGGCGGATTCACCCGCCAATTGGCTCTCGTCGGCGGGGGCAAAATCCCGCAACTGCGACCGCGTCCCATCAGTGGATCCGTCGTCGACCATGATGATTTGTTTGGAACACCCCGGCAGATCGACTCGGGCAACGCGCCCGACAAGCTCACGCCACGTGTCGCGCTCGTTGTAGACGGGGATGACTATGGTAACGAGTGTGCGATTTTGCATCTGTTCGGACATTGGGATGTCACTCGGGTTCGCCCCGGTTCGGCGAGGGTTGTTTGCTTTGTCTCTTCTGGGGCGTAATCATCCCTAGAAGCAAGAAAACCACCCCCGCAATGAATGACAGCACAGCGTACATCAAGACCGCATATCGCGCCCGAACATATACAGCCACAACCACTCCCATCACACCCGCCAAGGTAGCCAGGATGTAGAAAAGCACTACAACCTGCTTGATGGTCATGCCCCGATCAACCAACTGGTCATAAAGGTGGCTGCGGTCGCCGGCGAAGATGCTGTCGCCGGACAGGACCCGCCGCACCACCGCCAGGCCGGTGTCAACGATCGGCAGGACAAAGACTGCACAGGCGGCGACGAACCATCTGGCGTTACCTTCCTGGCAGAACAGGGCCATCATCGTGGCGACGAAAAAGCCGAGCAACATGCTGCCGGCGTCACCCATAAAGATGCTGGCGGGTGGTATGTTGTATGGCAGGAATCCCAGCACCGTCCCGGCCATCGCCAAGCAAAGCGCGACCCGCAGCTCATCGGTACCCGGGGACCGATCCCACATCGCCAGCCAAACCGCCAGAACAAGAAACCCGATGGCGATAATCCCGGTAACCCCGCCGCACAGGCCATCCAGGCCGTCCAATAGATTTGTCGCGTTGCAGGCGGCGATGACGACGACCACACACATAAAAACGCTAAGAGGAAACAGTATCCACACAGGCGGCGTGAATCTTACAAGCGAGAAACCAACCATCGCCATCTTGTCGCCCACCCCCCCCGCCAGCAGGATTGTCCCCGCTAAGACTTGACCCAACACCTTCTGTCTGGGGCTGATCCCCGTCACGTCATCCAGCAAACCCACTATTGTTATCACCACGCTCGCCAGGGCGATCGCAAGAAGATTCCACAATGGATTGACCAACAGTCCAGCGAACCGACCCGTGGTAAAAGCAGAAGCGATATCACCCCACCGCTGTGATGCGCCGGGCATGATCACCATATATCCGGCCAGACCCACCAGCAGCCCCAAACACATCGCCACCCCGCCCAGGTACGCCACGGGCTTCCCGTGCGGTTTGAGAAGATCGTCGGGCCGATCCACGAGCTTTGTGCGATAGGCGATGTAACGAACGATCGGCGTTACGACGATCGAGACACCCAAAGCCAAGGCGCCTATCCACCAGATCTCCTGCAGTACCTGGATTGCTGTCTTCTCGGGCATCTATTCAAACTCACTGAGTAAGTGCGGGCGCATCGGGTATCGCCGGATAAAAGAATATCGCCAACGGCGAACGCCAACAACACCAAAGGCGTGATTCACCCCACAAGAATGTTGACGTCGACGATCCCGCCGACGGACGGGTGGCCTCCATATGTCAAGATCAGGCCCGTCCAGACAACATATCCAACCAGAACGATCCACATGATTTTGTCGCGCAGCATCACTGAGACCGGATCGTAGTCGCTGGCATTTCGCGTAATACGATTGTATCGAAACATCCCGTAGACGACGATCGGGACGGTCCACACCAGATGTGCCGATCCGACCCGACTGACCGTACCGGGTGCTAGGCAGTACAGGGCGTAGGTCAAAATAGCAAGAGCGGCCGAGACGGTCAGCATGTGTTCGATATCGCCGGGCTCATACGCGCGATTGGTCGCCCTGGCAGCGGCGGCGGATTCGGGTGACAGAGCGGCGATTTCACCGCGGCGCTTCGTCAGTGCGATAAACAGGCACAACGTAAAAGTGCACACGACCAACCAGGGACTGACAGGAACCGAAATCGCAGCAGCACCCGCCATGGCTCGCAACACGAAACCCAAGGCAACCACGATCACGTCAATAATCATGTGCGCCTTCAACCAAAACGAGTACAGGAGGTTAAGCACCAAATAACACCCCGCCCAGAGGATCAGAGCTGACCCATACAACGGCTGATCGGAACGCAGTGGTAACGACATCACCACAGCTACGGTGATCCCCGCGATCAGAAGCAGTATCCCGGCTGCGGCGGCGACGCTCGGCGACAACCGACCCGAAGCAACGGGCCGGCGGCGCTTCACGGGGTGCGCCCTGTCGGCCTGGCGGTCGCAGACGTCGTTGAGCAGGTACACGCCGCTGCTGAGAAGGCAAAACGCCCCTCCCCCCACCAACGCCTGAACACAAGCCAAAGGTTCGACGAAACGCATCGAAAACAACACAGGCGCAACGACAAAGCCGTTCTTGATCCAGTGCCCGGGCCGCATCGCCTCGACGATCGGCCGGAGCCATCGCCCCTGCGAGCTGTCAGCGGTGCGATTCGCTGCGGTAGAATCGACCATTTCGCCTCCCGCCATATTCAGGTATTCCTACGGACAATGTCGCCGATCCGTTCTGGGTTTCGAGTCCGGAAATACCCCAGCCCAGCACACGGACTTACCACGCAGTCGATATCGACAAAACGCCCCCGAACCCTCAACAAAAGCACGCCTGACTGCGGTGACCAAAGTGGCGACGATACCTACATCAGGGCCTCGTCGGCGCCGTCGAAGATGTGCGCCAGGCGACGCGATACAGGATCTTGTCGGTCCCAATCGGCTCAAGTGAAGCCACCTCGTCCAGCCAAGCTGGGTAGTATCCCTGCGCTCTTGAGACGACAAAGACTTCGCCCGTCCCGATGGGTATCGCTTCGGGAGTTATCCGTCCAGCCCCCAAAAGCCTGATGGATTTTTCGGGCATCTCCAACTGCTTCGTCCATAAGAGGGGATACAGGGCGGTGCTGTCGGCGATAATCGTGCCGCCGTCGGGGACATCCTGAAGCGCCTGGCGTGCGAACAGCTCGGCCGAGTTCTCACTGCCCTTCCAAGGTACAACCCAGTAGGCGACGGGGTCGCGGTACGGCAGATCCTTCCGTCCCGGTAAGGGTAAATTCGCCCTGGGCCAAACCACGGGAGCTGACGCATAGATAAGCGGCGTGAGAACCACGCTAAGGACAGTCAGCAGAATCAACGGGCGGGCAGCTTTGACTCGTGCGAGCCAGTCCAACCCCACACCTCCCAGGATGCTCACCATGACATAGAACGGCAGGAAGAACATAAACTGGTCCGGAACGGGATAACGAATGGCAAAGAGCAGGTATACCGCGGTCAGATAACCAAACGCCCACATCAACGGCCGGGGAAGTCTCCTCCTCATTGCAACCAGACCCACACCCATCAATGGCAGGATCATGTTGGGAAAGCTGTAGAGAATGTATCCGACCCCCATACGGACCGCCTTGGCTGAACCACCCAGGACACTGCCCCGCCAGCTGCGACCGAAAAACGCGGAGCTTATGGCCGCCCCCAACCCCATCTCCGTGGCCTCATACACGATCATCGCCACAAAACCCCCGGCGCCGAGGACCCAGCCCAAGATCATAACCACCACCGACCGCCAGGGAAGCTTACGAGACCAACATAGATACAGGACCACAAGGGCGTACGCCGGCAGGGCCAGCAGCGCGAGGTTGTGCGCCATCAGTCCCAGCCCGTTAACCAGACCAAGCAAGAAAACCCCCCACCCGGTCGCCCTTCGCACCAACGAGACCAACAGGTGAAGTTCGGTGGTGAACAGCGCCACCAGCAACACCTGAGATTCGCAGATCGTCGACAGCCAAAACATGGTGTGACACAAGAAAAACGCCGCCCCCCCCAGCATCGCCCAGGACCGCCCGCCCAACAGGCGACGCAGCAGAAGCGTTACATTGGCAACGGCCACGGCGCCGGCGGCGGCCGATACAAGGTTCATGCGCCACGCCAACGGGCCGAACGGCAGAAGGCTAAAGGCCTTACCCAATAAGATCAACAACGGATGCGACAGCGCCAGACCCAGCTCACCAAACAAATCGAAGTTCAGGATTCGCCATTGGAATATACCGCTGTCCTGCCAGGCCGGACCTCGCTGAGCGCCCAGAGAATAGAACAGCAGGCTGAAGAGAAGAACCGCTAGGTATACCTTCCAGCCGCTGACCGGGCGCAGCTGCGAGGGTGTCGTATCTTCGAACGTGCCGGCGCTTTGCATTACGGGCCTATTATAAGAACACTCTGCGACCAGTCGATAGGCTACCAGCCGGCCACACATACCGCAGATCGACCGAGCCAACGAATTCCGCCTGCCACGGCCGCTCCTATGGGTCCCAAGTCAGATCCGCAAACGCCCGAACCCAGTTTTTACGAGAAGCCCTTGACCCCCGGATCGGCGTATAATGATATGTGAGGCCAATGGCACACAGTGCCGCAAAACCCGGCTGGCCGACGACGCTGGCGATGCTGATTGGGGCTTCGGCGGCGCTTCTTGTCAACCCAACCGCCGCACTTGCCCAAACTCGCAAAGACATCGGGATTTCGACACCGGGATCTCTGCGAGTGATTGGTCAAAGTGGTGGGACATACGATTTTCGGCGATACTCATATGGCATTGGATCTCTGCAGTCGGGCAAGCCCGGGGCAGCAGGGACGGTCCTTAGAAGTTCGGTTCCCAGTCCGGCCGATTACACCATCCGCCACTCGGGGGGTGGCGCGGCAAGCGTAGGCAATGTGCCGTTCGGCTCGCCCGCAAGACCAGCCCCCGTCGATATTCGCGGTGGGAGAAGCACTGTTATACCCCGGATAGGAACCGCTGGTGTACACCGGATCCCCCTGGGCGGGACAAGAAGCGCCGCAGGTGCGGCCCGGACGTACCTGCAGGCGATCAGCGCCGGTCCAGTCTTCTCGACGCCCAGGTTTCCAGGACCTATCACGTCGCTTGTTCCCCAAGACAGCGGTTTGTACGCAAAGCACATGGCCCAAGCCGAGGAAGCATTTCGGGCCGGCGAATATCAAAAGGCCTTGAGTCTGTACCGCAAGGCAAACGAACTCGGCCGGGACGATCCCGAGAGCCTGCTGGGTATGGCCTACGCCAACTATGCCCTGTCCAGATACTCTTTCGCTTCGGCGGGATACTATCTGCAAAAGGCGATTGAGCGTTTCCCGGAACTGCCTCTTGCCCCTCTGAAACCAGCGGGGTTCTACGCGGACCAGGAAACCTACGAAAGACATCTGGGCTACCTTAAGGCACACCTGCGGAAAAGACCTTCCGACTCCAACGCCCTCCTAATACTGGGCGTTTTCCGGTGGTTCGAAGGTGATGTTGCACCCGCGAAGGCAGCGCTGCGGAAAGCGGCATCGGCGAGCAGGAATCCTAAGGTACTGGAAGCCATAAAGACGTTTTGGGACGGGATGGCGGCCAGCGGGAAGGTGTTGGAGCCGCTAAGCCCAACCACCCAGCCCGCAATCGTCGCAGGCTCCGGGGCGCCGGGGCCGCCCGGTCCCCCACAGGCACCTCAAGCACCTGGCGCTGAAGATCGGTGATTCATCAGAACCCCCGACTGTCCGAACTCGTAACAACATCGTTGCGACCTTCGCTGGCGGTTTGCACGCAGTGCGGTTATACTCAACTCGTTCGTAAACGTATGCCGATTCAATAGATTAAGTTTTCCGAAACTCCAGCAGTAAGTTTGAGCGATGGTTCAGATTGACAATGACGCACAATCCAAGTCTTACCCCGTAAGACTACTTGGGTTTATGGAATCGCTCACGATGCGCCATCGGCTCACCGTGACGCTTGTAGTTCACGTCTCTCTTTTCACCCTGGCGTTGCTCTTGGCGTATCTGGTCTGGTTCGACGCAGGGCCGGTAGGCGAAAGGCAAAAGTGGTTCATGAAATCATTCGTGCTCTGCCTGCCTTTCTTTCTGGTTGTCAAGCTCCTCATTTTCGGGAAGCTTAAGCTTCTGCGTGGCGGGTGGCAGTACGCAAGTATCCGTGACGTGGCTAGTATCCTCCTGGCCTCGTGGATCTTCGTGTTGGTTGGGTTTTGCTTAATCATTGTCTTCAGGGATATACCCAGATGGGCCGGGAGGGTGCCGATCCCGTACCTGGGAGCCTACTTTAACGTCTGGCCCAGAGGCGTTCTTGTACTGGATTTCCTTGCGACCGTATTCCTGATCTGCACGGCAAGGCTGGGGTTTCGGTTGTACCGTGAGGAACTGCGCCCCATTTCACCGGAGGGCCTGCGACGGGTACTGATCGTCGGGGCCGGCGACGCCGCGGAGAACATCATTCGCGAAATCTACCGCATGTCCGTCGAACGTTACCGCGTGATTGGCCTCGTAGACGACGACCCGGGCAAGAAGAGCATTATGATCCACGGAATTCCCGTGTTGGGAACAACCGAGGACCTCCGGCGCATCTGCCAGGAAGAAAACGTCGAGGAAATCATCATAGCGATGCCCTCGGCGACTCAGAAGCAGTTGCGCCGCGTGATCGAGCTTTGCAGCGGAACCAAGCTCAATTTCCAGTCACTCCCGTCCGTGGGGGACCTGATCGACGGGCGGGTAACCGTCTCGCAAATCAGGCCGGTGGACATCAACGACCTCCTAAGCCGCGAGGCCGTCGAATTGGACACCGAAGCACTGGGGCGGTTTCTGCGAGACCGGCGGGTGCTGATCACCGGCGCGGGGGGCAGTATCGGATCAGAAATGTGCCGGCAGGTCTGCAATTACGCCCCCGCCAGGCTGATCCTCGTGGAGCAAGCCGAGAACGCACTTTTCGAAATCGAAAACGAGCTGGTGGCAGCCTATCCCGACATATCCATCGACGCATGCATCTGTGACATATATGACCGGGATCGCGTGATGCAGATCTGGGCCCAACATCGCCCCGAAGTGGTGATTCACGCCGCCGCCCACAAGCACGTGCCTCTGATGGAGCGCGACCCGGCCGAAGCGATCAAGAACAACGTCATCGGCACAAGAAACGTCGCCGACGCCAGCTGCCAGTACGGATGCAATGAGTTCGTCATGATCTCCACCGACAAAGCGGTCAATCCGTCATCCGTGATGGGCGCTTCCAAACGCGTCGCGGAGATCTACACGCAGGCACTGAACGGCCGGGCGGGGGTCAAGACACAATTCAAGGCCGTGAGGTTCGGTAACGTGCTGGGCTCGGCGGGTTCGGTCGTCCCGATCTTCCGAAAGCAGATCGCCGATGGTGGGCCCGTTCGCGTGACCCACCCGGATATGACCAGGTACTTCATGACGATACCCGAGGCATCGCAGCTCGTGCTGCAGGCGGCTGCAACGGGAACGGGCGGGCAAATCTACCTGCTGGATATGGGCGAGCCGGTCAAGATAGTGGATCTGGCCCGGCAGATGATTACGCTGAGCGGCTTCAGGCCGGACGAAGACATCGACATCATCTATACCGGCATCCGCCCGGGAGAGAAGCTGTTTGAGGAGCTGCGAACCGATGGCGAAGGCGTAGAGACTACGGTCCATTCGAAGATACTCATTTGGCAGTCCGTTCCTACCGAATGGGAGAAACTGGAAGGCTCGATAAACAAGCTACAGGAGCTTCAGAATTGCCCCGACCGGGCTCGAATAATCGCTGTCCTGAAAGAGACAGTTCCGGAATACCTCCCGCAGAACGCCCCCGAACAAATCAGCCATAGCGCCGAAATGGTCTCGGGTGATAGTGGGGAGCAATAGCCCCGACGCAAGAGCGCCGGGCCTTCAGTAAAAGGTAAACCGTGACACGTCAGACAATACCGCTGGCCTCACCGGATATAACCGAGTCTGAAATCCAGGTTGCGACCCAAGCCGTCGAGACGATGCTGCGCAGCGGGCAACTGAGTATGGGGCCGCATTTGAAGGGGTTTGAGGCAGCCGTCGCGGGCAGGGCGGGCAGGAAATACGGCATCGCCGTCAACAGCGGCACGAGCGGGCTGCACCTGTGTATCCGGGCCTTGGGTATCACCGAGGGCGACGAGGTCATCACCACGCCGTTTTCCTTCATCGCCACCACCAACTGCGTGCTGTTCGAACGCGCCAAGCCGGTATTCGTCGATATCGATCCGGCGAGCTACAATATGGACCCCGCCGCCGTCGAAGCTGCGATCACGCCGCGAACCAGAGCGATCCTGCCTGTTGAAGTCTTCGGGAATCCAGCCCACTTCGACACATACGAGCAGATCGCCAAGAAGCACGATCTGCTGTTGATAGAGGATTGTGCCGAGGCGCTTGGGGCGAGCTTGAACGGCCGGCCGGCGGGAAGCTACGGTCAGTGCGGGGTCTTCGCTTTCTACCCCAACAAGCAGATCACCACGGGCGAAGGCGGACTTGTCGTCACCGATAGCGAGAAGATTCGCGACCTGTGCGTCTCGCTGCGCAACCAGGGAAGGGGCACGGGCGCCTGGCTGTCCCACGCCCGGCTGGGCTACAACTACCGGATGTCCGAGCTGTCGGCCGCACTGGGCAAACTGCAGATAGCACGCCTGGACGAAATCCTCC
>DAOVQV010000282.1 GCA_030628445.1 Phycisphaerae bacterium
CCAACAGTATAGGGTATTATGGGGGGGGAGTGAAAGGAATAGCACGGCCGCACCCCACCTGGCGGCCTCAACAGGTCGGCGATGCGGTAAATGCGTTGGAATCGCCTTGTCGGATCGGGTATCATCGCTTTGGTGGGTCGGGCGGTGCGGGTGATTCAACGGAGCTGCGGTGATGATCGACTGCAAAGACTGCGAGTTCTTCAAACGGGGCGAGAACGGGGAGATTTCTTTCGGGTGCGATCCGTTCACCAACGTCAAGGAGCCCGAGTGCCTGATGAAGTGGGTTCTAATCAAGGTCAATCAGATGGCCGCCAGCTATCAGGCGACGCTGGAATACTACAAGAAGCTCGCGCCCATGCAGGAGAAGATGTTTAACTTCATGGAGCGCGAGATGGACGACATAAACGAGGCCGACAAGTGGAGGACGCCCGAGGAGGACCAAGAGCAGGGCACCGACCCCGACGTGTGGGACGATGAATCCGCATCGATCTAAGAGGCCCTAACAAGACCCCGCTGGGTTCGCTGGGGACCGGACACCACGCTGCTGCGACAGGGCTTCCGGGGCTTGGAGGTGCTTAGAAGCCACCCAAAACCTCAATTTGGGCTGCAAGCGGGTCTTTTTCCGCCCGGCGTCGTCGCGGAAACTCGACGAATCGTCTTGATTCGACATCGTTTCCGCTCCTTGCTGGCTCGAAAAAATCCCGCGCTTTCGCCAGCAAAGCAGGTTTCGGGATGACTTCTAGTTCGGTTGCGGTTTTGTGGTGGGGCGGCGGTCAGGGGACTTTTTCTTGCGGAGTTGTTCTATTTCCTTGCGGATCTGTTCGGCCAGTTTGCCTTGCCCTCGCGCCTTTGCGATCTGTCTGGCCCTGTTCAACGTGGCGAGGGACTGATCGATCTGCCCGTCATTCTTGTACGCCACACCCAGCGTTACCAGCATCCTGGGTTCTTGCTCACCCGTCAGCTTGCAGGCCTGCTGGGCAAGACGGATCGCTTCGTCGCAGTTGCGCAGTTTGGTATCCGGGACTGTCGCCAGCACCCAGGCGAGGTTGTTAAGTGCCTCCGCCCAGTCGCGTCTGATCGCCAGTGCCCTGCGATAGTGCTGGATCGCCGGGCCTGCCTCGCCTTTGGCGCTGTAGACGGCGGCCAGTTGGAACTGCGCGGCGCCGTGGGCCGGGTCGAGTTGGATCGCCTTGGTGAAATGCTCGATCGCCTCGGGGTGCTTCGCCTGGGCCGCCAGCGCCCTACCCAGCCCGTAGTGATACCCGGCGCAGGTGGGGTCGATCCGTATCGCCTCGCGGTAGTGGTTGCCGGCTTCCTCGGCGGCGCCCTGTCTTGCTAGCGCCGCGGCCAGATTCCCATGAGCGTCGGCGTACCCGGGCCAGAGCGTAACGGCCCGGCGATAGGATGCGATTGCGCCCGTATCGTCGCCGTTCTCGGCCAGCGCCACCCCAAGGTTGTTGTACGCGCGATAGTTCCCCGGGCGATGGCGGATGACGCTGAGCCACATCCTATGGCGGGTGTGGTAGTCTCGGTTCCTGAGGATGGTTCTTGCACTGAGTCCCGCCGCACAGGCAGCCAGGAGTACTATGCCCAACACCCCGCCGAGCCGCCTGCGGACGGGTTCGTTGCTGATTAGCTTTCCCAACAGAGTCCCGCCAAGCAGATAAGCGCCAACAACCGCCAGCGCAGCTACCGCCGCCAGTGACAGGTACATCCGATGCTCAAACGCCAAGTAATCGATCGTGATAATGCTCGATGTGGGCGCCAGGATCAGAAAGAACCACGTCCCGACAAAACCCCACGCCGGGTACCGCCACAGGGCCCACAGCGTCAAGGCGACCAGCACGCCGATCAGTATCGCATACGGGACGATCTGTGCGGGCTGGCGGGCGACGGGCCAGCCGTAATCCAACACCAGCGCGTCCGGGAAGAAGCTCAGCCGCAAATAGTGCGTCACCACGCCGAACTGCGAGCAGAGATAGTCCCATACGCTCATGGACATCTGCGGTATGCCCATCCCCTGACTTGTCATCCGGTGCCCGTGCTTGAAAAGCACCACCCAGGTGATCGCCAGCCCCAGATACAGAATCCATCGGCGGCGAAGCAGCTCCTTGAAGGATTTGGACAGGAGGATCCGGTCGTAGATGACGGCGACCACGGGCGCGGTCATCATCACCGGCTTGATGTTCATCCCGATCGCACAAGACAGAATCCCCGGCGCAAACCACACCCAGGGCCGCCGGGTGCTGCTGGAGCGGATTAGGCAGTACAGCGTCAGCAGGTAAAATAGTCCCATCATGGACTCGCGGCGCTGGACGATGTAGGTGACCGACTCGGTCTGGAGCGGATGGACGAGCCAGATAAGCGCTATGGCCGCCGCAAGTGGTGTTCCCGCCGCACCGAGCCTGCGGCGGACCCGTCCTGAAAGCATCGTCCGCCGCGCGATACCGAACAATGTCAGCGCAGCCAGTAAGTGAATGGTCAAATTGACGCTGTGATATCCGCGAGCATCGAGTCCGCCCAGTGTGTAGTTTAGTTCGACCGAGCTTCGCCAAAGTGGTTTGCGGATGAATTCCCACAGCCCGGGCCAGAAATTGTGGGGGTAGTTGACGATGTTGCAGTGGTCGTCGTAGATGAACGTCCCGGCGAAGCTGTTGGCGTAAACGACCAGCCCCGCCAAGACCAGGATTGTCGCCGCCAGGATTGTCCGGGTGGACGGGCGCTGCTGACTTTTACCGGCGTCGTTTGGGTCGAGGGTCATTCCAAGTGGACCTTAATAACGCTTGGGGGGTCCAAAGGCAAATACAGAAAGCTGAG
>DAOVQV010000333.1 GCA_030628445.1 Phycisphaerae bacterium
CTTTCAGGATCAACTCGATGACCTCTCTGACAGCACCCGCGCCTCCGCCGGCCGTGGTCACATAGGCCGAAGCCGCCCTGGTCTCCTCCGCAGCGCCGGTGACAGCCACCGGAAACGCGCAGCGGATGAGCATTGGAATGTCCGTCAAGTCGTCCCCAATCACGGCCGTGTGCTCCTCGGTTACACCCAGTTCGGCCAGGACCTCCAGGTACACCGGAAGCTTATCCTTGGCGTTCAGGCGAACGCAATCGACGCCCAGTTCCTGGGCCCGCTTGGAGGCGGCCTGGGAGGCACGGCCGCTTACCATCGCCAGTTTCTTGCCCACGCGTCGCCAATACTTCATCCCGGCGCCGTCGTGGGCGTTGAAGCTCTTGATCTCGTCTCCTGCGTCTGTCAGGACGATCCGCCCGTCGGTCAGGACGCCGTCCATGTCCAGCACAAGCAACTCAATCTTGTCGAAATCAATCTGACTTTCGGGCATTGTTCACCGTCTTGATGCCAATAAGGTCCTGAACGTCGATGATACCGACAGGCCGGTTGGCCTGGTCCAGAACCGGAAGCTCGTCGATACGATGTTCGTTTATGATCCCAAGAGCCTTGGAGGCCAGCTCTCCGAGGTGGATATGCAGCGGATCCGGCGTCATAAGCTCAGATACCGGGCGGTCGAACATTTTCTCGTCACGGCGTCGTGCCAACGCACGGCGCAGGTCCGCATCGGTTAGAATCCCACTTAACTTCCCGTCGGCGTCGGCCAGCAACATTGCGCCGATCCGGCGCCCGCCTTGCTCCGCCGCCACCAGTGCCTCACCCAGGGGCATCTCCTGTGGTAATACGCACAGCCGCTTGTCGTCCTTTCGGACGATCATGGCCTCTTCGACCTTAAGCAGTTTCCGCCCCAACTCGCCGGCTGGGTGGAAGGCGGCGAAGTCCTCCGGCGTGAAGTTCCTCATCCGCATTACGGTAAGCGCCAACGCATCGCCCAGCGCCAACATGCATGAGGTGGATACGGTCGGCGCCAGGCCCCAGGGGCAGGCCTCATCGACCTGGCCGTAACATATAACCACGTCGCTGTACCTACCGAGGGGCGAGTCCGCCGAGGCGGTCAGGGAAATTACGCTAGCTCCCCTGCTCTTGACGTGATCGATCAGGCGGATGATCTCCTCGGTCGTCCCGCTGTGAGACAGACCGATGACGACATCGCCCCGCTGGACCCTTCCCAGGTCGCCGTGAAGCGCCTCGACGGGGTGCAGATAGATGCTGTGCGTACCGGTGGACGCCAGCGTTCCCGAAATCTTCTGAGCGACGATCCCGGCCTTGCCGATACCGGTCAGCACCACCTGACCGGTGCAGGCAAAGATCGTCCTTGCCGCGCGGGCGAACGGCTCGGCGATCTGCCCGGCGAGGTCGACGATCGCCTGACCCTCGGTCTCTAGGACCTTCTTGGCGAGCTCAAGATCAACTGGCGGGACGCTCATACCAACGCAATCTCCCGGGCAAGAGGCGGCAAGCTGTGTTTCAGGAGAAACTTACAGAGCCGAGCTTTACCGCCGTCACCAGCAGCGGCGCATTATGCTTGTTTGGGTAACGCCGGTCAAGTAAAACGGACCACACATGCCGTTCAACGCCGAGTCGATTTATGAGCTTATTCTGCTCCTGCCGCTGCTGCTGCTGAGCATAACGCTGCACGAGTTCGCCCATGCGCGGACGGCACTGGCGTTCGGGGATCCGACGGGGAAGCTGATGGGGCGGGTTAGCCTCAACCCGCTGAGACACCTGGACCCGCTGGGAACCGTCGTGTTGATTCTGACGCGATTCATCGGCTGGGCCAAGCCCGTACCGGTCAATCCCAACAACCTTCATCCCCGCCGGCTCGGTGATGTCATGGTCTCGCTGGCCGGTCCGCTCAGCAACTTGGGGTTGGCGATCATCGCCGGGCTGATCATCCGCCTGATGCTTGCGAGCGTTCCGGAGTCTGCGGATTCGGCACTGCTGCGGATGGGTTATCTGCAACTGTTCACCATGCTGTCGCTGAATCTGATGCTGTTCGTATTCAACCTCCTGCCGCTCTGGCCGCTGGACGGACACCACATACTCAGAGAGGCCCTGCCCATCCAGAGCCACGCGGGCTTCATGAGCTGGCAGATGC
>DAOVQV010000224.1 GCA_030628445.1 Phycisphaerae bacterium
CTCGAGGCGGACGAAGAACAACCCGGTGCTGATCGGCTCTCCGGGAGTGGGTAAGACCGCCATCGTCGAGGGCCTTGCGCAGCGGATTGTCAACGGCGATGTACCGACCGGGCTTACCGGGCGGACGATATACGCCCTGGATATGGGGGCTCTGCTGGCCGGGTCGAAGTTCCGCGGCGAGTTCGAGGATCGCCTAAAGGCCGTCCTTAAGGAAGTCACCAGCTCCGACGGACGCATCATCCTGTTCATCGACGAGCTGCATACGGTCGTCGGCGCCGGCGCCGCCGAGGGCGCGATCTCGGCCGGGAACTTAATCAAGCCGGCACTGGCGCGCGGGGACCTGAGATGCATCGGCGCCACCACGCTGGATGAGTACCGCAAGCACGTGGAGAAAGACGCAGCCCTGGAGCGGCGCTTCCAGCCGGTGCTGGTGGACGAGCCTTCCGTCGAAGATACCATAGCGATTCTTCGCGGCCTGAAGCCGCGCTACGAAGCCCACCACGGTGTGCGGATCCAGGATGCGGCGTTGGTGTCGGCGGCGGTGATGAGCCATCGATACATCTGCGACCGCTTCCTGCCCGACAAGGGGATCGACTTGGTGGACGAGGCGGCGGCGCGCCTGCGGATCGAGAACGATTCCATGCCCGCCGAACTGGACGAAATGAAGCGGCGGATCATGCAGCTCCAGATCGAGCGCGAGGCGCTCGGAAAGGAGACCGACGAAGCGTCCAAGCAGCGTCTCGAGGCGCTGCAAAAGCAATTGGCGGACCTGCAATCGCAGTTCGATACCCTCTCGGCGCAGTGGGAAGCCGAACAAGGGCTGCTCAACTCCATCAAGGACCTAAGGGGCAGGATCGAGCAAAAACACACCGAGCTGGAGCAGGCCCAGCGCAGCGGCGAGCTTGACAGAGCGGCGCGCATCCAGTACGGGGATCTGCGCGAGCTGGAAGATGAGTTGTCGGCCCAGGAAGAAAAGTTCACCGAGCTGCGTGCCGGTGGCGGGATGACCAGCGAGGATGTCACGCCCGAGCAGATCGCCGAGGTGGTCGCCAAGTGGACGCACATTCCGGTAGTAAAGCTTATGGAATCGGAGCGGGACAAGCTGCTGCATTTGGAGCAGCACTTGCGGCGGCGGGTGGTGGGCCAGGATGAGGCCTTGTCGGTGGTCGCCGACGCCGTCCGCCGAAACCGCGCCGGGCTTGGCGACACCCGCCAGCCGATCGGAGTGCTGCTGTTTCTGGGCCCAACCGGCGTGGGCAAGACCGAGCTGTGCAAAGCACTCGCCGAGGTGCTGTTCGACACCGAAGATGCCATGATCCGCATCGACATGAGCGAGTTCATGGAGCAGCATTCGGTGGCTAGGTTGATCGGCGCGCCTCCAGGATACGTCGGTTACGAAGAGGGCGGCCGGCTGACCGAGGTCGTGCGGCGCAAGCCCTATTCGGTCATCCTGTTCGACGAGATCGAAAAGGCCCACACCGACGTGTTCAACGTCCTGCTACAGGTCTTCGACGACGGGAGGCTGACCGACGGGAAGGGCCGGACCGTCAACTTCACCAACACGATCATTGTGATGACCTCGAACCTCGCCTCCGATCTCGTCCAGACCCTCACCGAGAAACAGGCCGAGCGGTGGGAGATGGAGGCACAGCTCAACGAGGCGCTTAAGCAGCAGTTCCGCCCGGAATTCCTCAACCGGATCGACGAGACCGTCGTCTTCGGCGCGCTGAGCAAGGCCGACCTGCTCGGCGTCGTCGATATTCAAATCGCCGAGCTTTCCGCCCGTCTCAGCGACCGCAGGATCTGTCTTGAGATAACCGACGCAGCCAAGGAGCTGTTGTGTGAGTTCGGGTACGACCTGTCGCTGGGCGCGCGCCCGCTTAAGCGAGTCATCCAGCAGCGGTTGGAGAACCCGCTGGCCACCAAGATACTCGCCGGCGAGATCCGCGAGGATGAGAACGTAACAATTGACGCAACCGGGAAGAGCTTTACCTTCGAAGCGACTGAAACGACAGTTGCTGAAGCACAAGTGGCGGAAGAGTAACCGCTAATCGGCAAGCTGCCCTTGCTAATCAGCGGCGTGTGTTGTGCTGTTAACTGGTTACGGGCTGGTGATTACCGGTTTCGTCTTTATCCCAGCGACGTATCGGCGACCTCGAAGGTCCCCTGGACTCCCTTCGGTTTGTGTTCGGAAGCGAAGTAGATGGCCCCGAACCGCCCCAGCAGATCCTCGGCGACCTCGGTTTTGTCGGCGATGATATTGGTTCGCTCGCGAGGGTCGCTCGTCAGATCGTACAGTTGATTGCCACCCTCGCCGAAGGCGATGTAGCTATACCGCTCGTTGCGGAGGCAGCGGGGTAAGGCTCTAAAGTAACCGGAGATCGTCGCCTCGTAGGGTGACCGCCCCGACCCCTCCAGAGACGCCCGCAGCGATTTGCCCGACATCTCGCGCGCATTGCCGGACAGACCCGTCAGGTCGAGCAGTGTCGGGAGCAGGTCGGCGAATCGCCCTAGGTCCGTCGCCCGCTTACCGCCGCAGTCGCCGCCCGGTAAGCGCACGATAAACGGGACCTTCAGCAGTTCGCTGTACATCCGGTCGGGCCCTTTGAGGAACTTACCGTGATCGGCCAGCGGGTGCCCGTGATCGGAAAGGATCACGACGACTGAATCGTCCATGTATCCCATCTGTCGCATTCCGGTCAGCAGTTTCCCGAGGCACCAATCGATGTAGGCGGCCTCCCCGGCATAGAGAGATCGGGTGCGCCGTATCTCGGCGTCGGTGGCCCAGTCTGCTGCCATTCCGCCCGGGGGCATGATGATCTTCGCGCCGTCGTAGTCCGGATCGCCAAACGTGTCGAACTTCGCAGGCGGGCACCACGGCTCGTGAGGCTGGAACGTATCGAGCCACAGAAAGATGGGCTTCCCGGCGGTCCGTGCGTCTTCCAGGACCTCCAACGTCTTGGTAACCGTCTGCCAGCAGGGGAAATCTTCCGGGGCGACCCGGCCGTCCAGGTTTCGAAGAGCGGTCAGGACGATCCGCTTCCAGTGGTCGTCCATCTTGTCGTTGACGTGATCTTCAAGCCGTAAGTGCTTGAGCTGTCCGGCGCGACAGTTGTCGTACTCGGCGCCGCGAATCCAGTGGAATATGTCGAACCCGCGGTGGTAATTCTGGCCCGGTTTGAACAGGTGGTACGTGTCGGCAATGATCGCGGTGAGATAACCTTCCTTGCGGAAGATCTCCGATGCCGTCACGTCCGTTTCCCCCAGCGAGCGCCAAGAGCGGTTGATCAGGCCGCATTGCCCGGTCATCAGGTCGGTCCGGACCGGTAGGGTCGGGAGGTTCTCGGGGTAGACGTTATCGAAGACAACCGCTTCGCCGGAAAAGGCGTCCAGGTTGGGCGTCTTAAGCGGGCAGCCGTCCCAACCATAGTAGCTGACGTGGTCCTGACGAAACGAATCCAGCATGATCACGATGACGTTCATTACGATTTTCCTTTCCGGGTA
>DAOVQV010000386.1 GCA_030628445.1 Phycisphaerae bacterium
CTTCGTGTCCAGCGGGACGGAGGGGGTGATGACAGCCGTCCGCCTCGCCCGCGCGGCGACGGGGCGGAATAAGATCATCAAGTGCGTCGGCGGGTATCACGGCCACGCGGATGCGATGCTGGTCTCGGCGGGCAGCGGCGCGACGACACTGGGCGTACCAAGCTCGCCGGGAGTCCCAAGGCCCGTCACGGCCGATACGCTGCTGGTGGGGTATAACGACCCCCACGCAGCGGCGGAGGCGTTCCGGTCGGCCGATGGGCAGGTGGCGGCGATACTCATCGAACCCGTGGCGGGGAATATGGGCGTGGTCCCGCCGCGACCTGGATATCTTACCGGTCTGCGGGCCTTGTGCGATAAGCATGGGGCGATACTCATCTTCGATGAGGTGATGACGGGGTTTCGCCTCGCCTACGGCGGCGCGCAGGAGCTGTTCGGTATCGATGCGGACCTGACGGTGCTTGGTAAGATCATCGGCGGTGGGCTGCCGGTCGGCGCGATAGGCGGACCGGCGCAGTTGATGGACAAGCTCGCCCCCCAAGGTCCGGTCTACCAAGCAGGGACGCTGTCGGGGAATCCCGTTGCGATGGCGGCCGGGCTGGCGACGCTGGAGGCACTGCGCCAAGAAGGATTTTACGAACAACTGGAGCTTAGCTCAGCGAGGCTTCAGGCGGGCCTGGAGGGCGCCCTCAAGGACGCCGCCCTGGGCGGTAGGGGGTGCGTCAACCGCGTCGGGAGCATGCTGTGTTGTTTCTTCGCCCCCCCGCCGGTGGAACACTACGCCGCCGCAATCAAAAGCAACAAGGCCGCCTTCGCCGCCTATTTCCACGAAATGCTCGATTCCGGCGTCTACCTCCCGCCCAGTCAGTTCGAAGCGATGTTCGTCTCGGGGGCGCACGCCGACGACGATATCGACAAGACCATCGAGGCCGCCTCGAAATCCCTGGCGGTGGCGGCGAGACTCATGTAGAACATACGGTGCAGTCGATAGGGTAATGGAACCCAATGATAGGAGAACCTGGAAGACGGCGGTAAGCCCCTGGGAAAGGAAACGACAATGGCAGAATCGCAGAACCAACCACCTCCGTTGGAATATGCAGAGGCCTTTCGATCCGTCCGCTGTGCAAAGAACCTGTTCTTGTTCCTGCTGGGGCTGTCGATACTGATACAGCTTATCAGCTTCATAGCGATCGACTTTTTCGGCGTGATTGACGGGTCGGCCGAGATCGCGGCCGTCACCACCACCACGGCCCCGTCCGAGGCAGCGGTCGGGGACGGCGACGTATGGTACTACTCGCTGGAGTGGATCCTCCCGGGCACCAAGTTCATAGCGGTCGTCTCGGCGGGACTGTTGGCGCTGACGCTTCTGCTGGGCGTTAAGATTTCACTGCTGGGGAGGCTTGGAGGCGTCGCCGGGCTTATCAGCGCGATGTTCTGGTCGCTGATCC
>DAOVQV010000201.1 GCA_030628445.1 Phycisphaerae bacterium
ATCGGCCTGATCGACAGGTTGGAAGACAGGATCGAGGACGAAGAGGATCGCCTCGAGGACATGGAGGAATGGCTGGTTGCCAAATACGCCCGCCTGGAGGCGACCTTGGCGATGCTGGACGCACAGCGGGGGGCCTTCGACGCGCTGATGACGGCCCTGGACGCGTCAAACAACCGAGACTGATAAAGGGACACATAGACGATGGACGGGATAGCGGCGTATAAAGAGAACACCATATCGACGGCGTCGCCGGGGAAGCTGATCGTGATATTGTACGAAGGGGCGATCAACTTCCTCAACCAGGCTGTCGTCGAGCTTGAGGGGGGCAACGTCGGCGAGAAGGGGAAGCTCATAGTCAAGGCGATGGACATCATCGTCGAGCTGAACTGCTGCCTGGACACGGATGCAGGCGGCGAGGCCGCCATGAGTCTAAGGAGACTCTATCACTTCATGCATCGCCACCTGAGCGAGGCCAACGCAAAGGCGGACCCGCGGCCCATACGCGAGGTCGTCGAACTGCTCAAAGAGCTCAACGAGGGGTGGAAAGCCATCTCCATCTGAGCAGCTTACCGCAACACCCATATCGGGGGCGGTGGCTAGATTTAATCGTCACCCGCTGGTCCTCACCGGGCGAACCGAACCCCCCTCGAAAGCCTTCGCAACTCATGTAAGAAACACCTGATAGGCTATCCCATGGCTTAAGTAGAGCCCTTGACAAGAGGCGAATCTCGGGTATAATATTTTCCAATAAGGCAAATGAGGCAAATGAGGTAAATGCTTTAACTGCTCAAGGGTATTTGGCTTGCCGTCAGTTCAGTTGGGAGGATCGAGTGTTGACCCCCTTCCTTAGGCGAGGGGATGTCACCTTCCAACGCTCAGGATCGCCAGGCGTCTGCATTCAGGAGGATATCTCTGATGGGAAGTGCTGCTGATGTCCATAGAACGGCCCTCGCTTTGTGTGCAGCGGCGCTGGTGCTGTCTGTCGTTGCGTCCACAGCCTGCGCCGGTATGATTGTGCGATTCGACACGTCCCTCGGACAGTTCGACGTTGAGTTGTTCGACACCGAGGCGCCGGGAACCGTGCAGAACTTCCTCAACTATATCAATCGCGGTGATTACATTGACAGCTTCTTCCACCGCTCGGCGGAAACCGCTCCGGGGCAGAAGTTCGTCCTCCAAGGCGGCGGTTTTGCCTTGTATCCCGATGGGGCCGGGACAATCTACCCGGTGGAACACGGCGCCGCCACTAAGTGGATCGACAAGATACCGACAGATGACCCGATCGACAACGAGTACAACCGTTCCAACCTTCGCGGAACAATAGCCATGGCCAAGAGCGCCGGCGACCCCGACAGCGCCACCAGCCAGTTCTTCTTTAACCTGGTCGACAACTTATACCTGGACACCAGCAACGGCGGGTTCACCGTGTTCGCCGAGGTGATCGGGCCCGGGATGGACGTGGTCGACCTTATGGCTTCACAAGAGATGTACGACGCGTCATCCATCGACGGCGCCTTCAACGACCTGCCGCTGATAGACTACGCCGACGGCGATCCGCTCAGGCGCGACCACCTGCTGCTGATCAACCATATCATCATCCTGCCCGCCACGGGCGTCCCCGGCGACGCCAACGGTGATGGGATCACGGACATAGTGGACCTGACCGCCCTAGCCGCCAACTGGGGCACCGAAGGCGGCGCGACACTGCGCCAAGGCGACTTCAACGGCGACGGGAATGTCAACAGGGTTGATTACGGTTATGTCTGGACGGGGTGGGGCCTCATAGACGACGGCGGGGGCACTCTCCCAGAACCGGCCGGGCTGGCGCTGATGGGTATCGGAAGCTTGGTGCTGATCCACAGGCGCAAGAAATAGGCTCCGTCACCCGGCGGAACCCGCATCATCTCGAACGGGACCGACCCGGGTCCCCTCAGCCCGGGCGCAGCTTCATGTATGGATTCTTGGCCCGATGAAATCCCAGCTTCTCATAGAAGGGAACCTCCTTCACATCACACCCTAAGAAGATCTCCTCGACGTGCTTAAGTCGCTCCAGCAGCGCCTTGACCATCGCCGTCCCGACGCCCTTACCCCTGAAGGGCTCGTCCACAACAATGTCGTCGATCACCGCCCGATAGACATCGTCGGTCAACGCCCGGGCAAATCCGATCAGCCGTCGGCCCCGCCAAGCCCCCAGCACGATCGGCGAGTTGTGCAACATACCCTCGATCTGCCCCGCCGATCGCTTCGGCGCCCAATAGGTCTGGCGAAAAAGCGGCAGGAGGTCCTCACCGCCAATCTCCCTGGTGAACGACA
Organism: Phycisphaerae bacterium; assembly: GCA_030628445.1. Taxonomy (GTDB): domain Bacteria; phylum Planctomycetota; class Phycisphaerae; order SM23-33; family SM23-33; genus DAOVQV01. Next base: position 2,314 of record DAOVQV010000201.1, read on the forward strand.
AGTCCAATGTCTCGCCCATGCTCGCTCCAAAGATGTGTTCCCGTGCGTCCCACATGGTAGCTTCCACGCCCACCACACGAAACCCCGCCGCAATGTTCGCCAGGATGGTTCAGCCAACAAAGCTGCGGGGGACTGACTTGACCTTCGCTTCGCTCGCGCCGTGACCTGATCTGCCAAATCAATGGCCTTCTAATAAACATCGAGGTTTTCGAACATGAAAGGCATGGCGAAGCCCCAACGACATGAACAGGAGAACAGTTGAGCAGGAGACCGCAGGTGAGCAGGCCACGCCTTACTTGCTGGCGGGGGCAGCGCGTTGGCGTCAGCCTCTTCTCACCTGTTCACCTGTTCTACTGCTCACCTGCTCTATTTTCGCCGCGTTGCGGCAAAAATCGGGGCGACTGGATTCGAACCAGCGACCTCGGCGTCCCGAACGCCGCGCTCTAAACCAAGCTGAGCTACGCCCCGCAACGGGTCACGCACCAAACCGGACGGATAAGTGTACTTACCCGCACCGACAAATCAACCCGGCCGGATGCGCTGTAAGCCGAGTTCTGTCCCACCGCCCAGGCGGGTCACCAAGGCGGCGGCGAAGGCTATTCATCTGGACCCGCCGTCACCGACGGGCTCCCCCGATCGTGTCGGGGAGCGGCCTACCCGCGGGCTTGAGGCCTGAACCACGCCTAACCCGCTGCTTGGCCTTGCACCCGGTGGGGTTTACCGTGCCGGCCGACTCACGCCGGCCGCGGTGCGCTCTTACCGCACCTTTTCACCCTTACCCGCCTTCGCCGAAGCTCACGTGGGCGGTATGTTTTCTGTGGCACTTTCCCTATCCCGGTCCGGCCCAGATGTGATTTGACCCGGCCGGGACGGTGGGCGTTACCCACCACCGCGGTTCAGTGGTGCTCGGACTTTCCTCCCCCGCACCACCGGTCGCCCGGCGGAGCGGGAGCAGCCTTCCGCGCATCCGGCCTGGGACTATTATACGCCAACCGGCGGGAGGTCAGTCAGGTAAATTCCTTCCCGCCGCAATCGTGCATTGCTTTGATACTGCAAGGCGGCGAGGTTACCCTATGACCCATAGCACGACGCCCCACGGTAAATGGAGTTACGATCATGATGGGCAGCGCACTGGGACCGGAAATACACACGTTCATCGAATCCAAGGACTTCGCCACGCTTAAGGGCGCCGTCTGCGCGATGGAGGAGCACGACCTCGCCGAGCTGCTGAGCCAGCTTGAAGGCGAGGACCTGGCCGTGGTCTTTCGCCTGCTGGGCACCGAGCAAGCCGCCGAGGTCCTGGGACATCTGGAGATCGAGCAGCAAGAAGCCCTTCTGTCGATGCTCTCATCCGAGAAGGTCGCGACCGTCATCAACGAAATGCCCCCTGACGACCGGACCGAGCTGCTGGAAGAGCTACCCGGCGAGCTTGCCCAAAAGCTGCTGGATACACTGCGCGGGGATGAATTGCAGATCGCACGCAGTCTGCTGGC
>DAOVQV010000110.1 GCA_030628445.1 Phycisphaerae bacterium
GCGGCTTTCGCCCCGGACCGTGACAATCCACACCATCGAGCTGCTGCGCTACGATTACCCGCGGTTGGACATCGACGTGACCTGCGGGGCCGGGACATATATCAGGGCACTTGCGCGAGACGTCGGAGAGGCGCTGCACGGCGGTGCGTATTGTTCTGCATTGAGGCGGACGGAGGTCGGCCCGTTTCACGCCGAACAAGCCAAGGCCCCCCACGAACTCGACCCGCAACGCCACCTGCTGTCGCCACTGATGGCGCTGGAGTCGATGGAAAAGATCAAACTGCCCGCCGATCAGATCCGTAGATTGACATTGGGCCGGGCGGTGGAGCTGACGGAACCAAGCGACGCACACGAACTAGCCGTCCTCGACGAGCGGGGACACCTAGCCGCCATCACATCGGGGGCATCAGACGGACGGGCTCTGCGACCGATCAAGGTCTTCGCGAATCGAGCGTAAACCTGACGGACCGGGCGGAGGGGTGCTCAACCCGTCCAACCAAGCACGGTGTCGATCATAGCTTTGTACTTCCCGAAGCATTTTTCGCCCGCGCCGCGGATGTATGGTGAGGCCGTGGGCGAGACGATCAATCCGCACTTATCGTCGAAGGCGTCGGCGATGAGCGTCCGCGTGTGGGCGGCGATTTCATCCGGCGTGCGTTCGTACATATCCCCAATCTGGATATTGCCCTCCAGGCACATCCGCCCGCGCGCCAGCTCCTTCGCCTCGGACGGTGTGATGTCACCCATCGGCGGGGCCTCGATTGGGTGCAGCACGTCGACGCCCATTTTCACGAAGTCCGGGAACACTTTCTTCACCGAGCCGTGACAGTGCATGTGAACTTTCCCGCCCGCGTCATGGATCAGATCAATGATGGGCTTGTCGTATCGTACGTTGAAGTCCGCAAAATCCCTCGGACCGTGCAACGGAGGGCAGATTCGTTCCTCCCCGGCCAGGGCGAAATAGGGCCCGGCGCCGCGCGACAGCAGGTGCTTTACGATCCGAAGGGCGAGGTTCATTTCCCGCTCGCACAGGGCGTGGACGATATCGCGGTCGGTAATCGAGATGAGACCGAACGCCTCCGACCCGAACAGAGAAGCAACCTTCCCGCCCGGATTAGCCGGGAGCAGCACCTGCACCATGCCCCGCCGGGATACTTCGGTATCTGCGGCGAAGAAAGAAGATGTGTCAAAGGACGGTTCAGGAATCGCCAGGGAAAGATATTTCTCGGCGTCTTCGGGCGAAGTCAGGAAGTGCTTCTCGACCATCCCGGGCTGGCCCTTGCGGCTGATGAGCCTCGTCGAGACCAACTCGCCCGCCGGGGTGGGAAGCGTCGTGACGTGCGGGTCGAAATCATCGGAGTACCGTTCGGCGTGATGTTTAAGCTCATGCGGGGCGAAGAAGTCTATCACGCGCCATTGGCGCTTCAGATCGGCCTTTTCTTGTAGATAGGCCTTGAGCTTGTCGTAGGTGGAGTCGTTCTTGGGGAACCCCGTGCGGGAATAGACGCCCGGGCGGTCCAGCGGCTCGTAGCTATAGCAGCTTCTGAGCCTTTGGCGTGAAGTCACAGATTAGCTCCTTGCTTGTTCGCAGCCGGTCTGCTGACCCGACGCGCGGCGTTGTTCTATCCGCCTGGCGGGAACACCTCATCGGCAGTACCGGCGAGGATACGTGCTTGTTGCTGCTCGTCCAGGGCGATCTCATCGAACAACTTCAGGTCCCCTTCGAGAACCTCCCGCTGATAGGACAGGTCGGACGGAACACAGTCGTCCGAGCCGAACATGATCCGCTCGGACCCGCAGAAGTCGATCGCGTTGGTGAGGGCCTGTTTGCGAATGTGCGGCGGCGTCCCGGGCGTAATGTCGATGTAGCTTTGGTATGGGTGGTCGGGGTCGGACCTGTGAGCGGACCGCATCCGGCCCATCACGGCCAGGGATTCTTCGCACCACGGCCAGGAGATGTGCGCCATCGCAAAGCGGATGTTCGGATAGTAAAACATCTTCTCCAGGTACAGCGGTTTGCAGAAGCGCGACCCGTCCTCGTGGCCGTAGAGTATGCCGGTATGGAAGAGAATCGCCGCCCGAAGCTCATCCAGCTTCGCCCAGAAAGGCTCCAACCGCTCCTCGTAGACGAAGAAATGGTCCGGGATGATCTTGATCCCGACGAAGCCCATCTCGCCCAGCGCTTCGGCCGCCAGGTCGATAATCCCGTCGATCGTGGGCGTCACCCACGCCAGGCCGCTTATGCGATCGGGCGCTTCGTCGAAGAGCTTCTTGGTCGCAAGGAGATTCTCGCGCGTTTTGGCAAGTGACACCCGCTCGCATTGTGATATCACCAGCATCCGGTCGACACCGTTTGCGTCCATGCGCTTGACGATCTCGGCCGCACTGGCCGGGCCCTTGGTATGGACGTGACAATCAACGATTCTCATTGGTTCGACCTCCTCATCGGTATGAGTTCACTTCTCCGCTTCCACCGCGCCGATCCGTTCCAGGATCCCGCGTGCATTGGAATAGAATATCTTCTCAAAGTGCGGGCCGAATCCGAGCTTACAAAGCGCGTCGGCGTTGTGGTCCAACCATTGCTGCTGCTGCCAACTGTCTGCCCCCCACAGCACCCTATCCGGCGGGACGGACGCAGCGATCGAACCCGTCGCCGCCAGCACCCAGGCGCCCTGGCCCGGGGAGCAGTCGGCGTAGGTATTCGGCGTGCGCGTGGTCAACATCACCGTCTCCAAGAACCCAGCGATCCCGCCCATGTGCGCCATTATGAAAACCGTGTCGGTGTACGTGCGGATGACCTTCTCGAACCGGCCCGGGTGGGAATAGTACGCCGCCGAGACGCCCGCCGCCGGCGCAAGCCAACCGCAGTGAGAAAGCACCGCCATGCCCAGTTCGGAAACGGTGTCGAAGAACGGGCGGAACTGCTCGTCGTCCGGGTAGTAACCGAAGTTGGGAAACAGCTTGACGACGCGGAAACCCTCGCCGCGATGGCGCTTGAGCTGCTCGATGGCGTCGCCGTTTCGCGGATCGACGTACGCACCTCCGACAAGCCGATCCGGATGTGCCCCCACGGCCTTGAGCACGTCTTCATTGGGCTGCTTGAATGTGCCCATTATCAGCGTCATCTCGATGTTGGACTTATCCATCAGCTCGATAAGCGCGGCCGGGTCGCGACCCTCACCCAGGTGGTTGTGTATGTCGATTATTCGCTCCGGCAGAGGGAATGTTCGTGGCATTGATTCGCTCCTAGATTCTGCAATCACCGGTCGGCTCAATCCGGAAACCAGCCGAGCCGATCCTCGTACGCGTAGTATATCAGTCCGCAGATGCGCATCACGGTCATTATGCAATACAACGCCACCGCGTATTGCAGGACGCCTTGGACAACAAACCCGACGTATGGAATCTCAATGCGCAAGAAACGGAACGCCGACCAGACTACCGCGCAAAGCAAGGCCACGACGGCGCTCGCCAGGAGATAGCCAATCCCGGCCTTGAATATGGAACGGACGATCAACACCGGGTTCAGCGCCCCTATCGAATCCCAAATCGCCACGGCCGTTAAAGCCATGGGCAGGTACAGCACCCCCAAGCCCAGCGTAACCCACCGGAGCAACTCGGTCGGGCCCTTGTAGTGCGTCCAAACGAAGCGGTACAGCAGGTGCAGGCCGAAGGAAAACACGATGGCCCCAGCGATCAGACAGACCGGCTGAAGAAGATCGTCTCGCCAGGCCCTGATGTCTGGTACGTCGGGCGGATCGGCCTCGCCTTTTCCCGTCTCGCCGATGATCTTGACACCATAAGCAGAGACATACCCCCAAGCCAACACGTACACCACGCCTTGCAGGAGCCACATCCCGAAGACCCACATGCCCATGCTGACATCTGAGAGTAACACGAAGCGCACCAGCATCAGGAGCCAGACGAATATCGCTCCCGCAATGATGACGAACTTTCCCCGCCCGCGGAAAGCATAAACAAACGCATCGGCCAATTGGAAAGCGAAGGGCTTCCGCGGCGCTTCTTGCTCGACGGGGGTGATGGGCTCGCACCGCCCGGCGCATTGCGGGCACAGCCGGACAACAGCATCTGAGAATTGGTCTTCCCGGATGCACTGCTGGCAGAAGTTCTTCTGGCAGGCGCCGCAGCGCCAAAGGGCCATGGACTGGGGGTGGTTCACGCAGTGCTCGAAGGCCATAACTCATCTCCCCTTCCCGACAGTCGTAGTAGCATCCGGTCGGTGTGCCTACCCGCCGCATGTCAGCACTTGTTATCGCGGCGGATCGGGAGATCCGCCGCGCTCATACCCAAGCTCACTTAAACATCTAGACCGTGTACTCGCCTTTGTTTCTGGCGGCGGTCAGGCTGGTCCACTTGGCGTCCAAATGCGCCAGGCCGTACCACCCATGGGCCATGAACAACGCGTCGGTGACGGCGATGGCGACCATCGCCTCGGCGACCGGATATATCCGCGGACAGATGGTGATGTCGCGCCGCGTGATGGCCACGAGCTTCTTTTCCTTCATCGCGAGCATGTCGACCGTGTCCTGGTCCTTGGAGAGGGTCGGCGTGGGCTTTACGCTCATGCTCATGACGAGGTCCTCGCCGTTGCTCATCCCGCCCAGAAAACCGCCGCAGCGGTTCGTGCGGAAGCGGACCTTACCGTCTTGGAGGAACGGCTGGTCGTTCCACTCGCTTCCGAGCGTGGACGAGGCAGCGAAACCGGCCCCGAACTGTAAACCGGTCATCGCCCCTATGCTGCACAACCCGTGTGCGATGGTGGCCTTGAGCTTGTCGAACACCGGCTCGCCAAGACCGGCCGGGACGCCGCGAGCGATGATCTCGATCGTACCGCCGGCCGTGTCGCCCGCATCGGCAACCTTCAGAAGATCGTCGATCATCTTGGGCGCGGCCTCGGTGTCGCAGCAGTTCAGGTCGTTGGTGCGGTAGTTGGGTTTCATCTGCTCGAACGTCATGGTCCCTTCGGAGATGCTGCGGCCCTTGATGCCGTTGGACTCGATCACGTGGGCGAGGATCTCGACACCCTCGCGGGAGAGGATCTGCTTGGCGACGGCCCCGCCGGCAACCCGGCCGACGGTTTCCCGGCCGCTGGCTCGCCCGGCACCACACCAGTCGGCATGCTCGCCGTACTTGTAGAAGAAGTTCACCTCGGCGTGCCCGGGGCGGATCACTTCCTTCACCTGGCGGTACTGGTCGATGTGAACATCCTTCGTATCGACGTTGCGGATCAGCAGGCCCACCGGGGCGCCGGTCGTCACCGACTCAAACAGGCCCGAGACGATCTCGACGCGGTCGGTCTCCTTGCGCGGCGAGTCCAGCTTGCTCTGGCCCGGGCGGCGCTTGTCCAACTCGACCTGGATCTTCGCTACGTCCAGTTTGATCCCCGGGGGGACGCCGTTGACGATGCAAAAAAGCGCGCCGCCGTAGCTCTGTTCGCCTTCTTTGGCACTCCAGCCGTACGACTCACCGCACGTCGTGACCTGAAATACCCGTCCAAATGTATTACCCAGCACTTCTTTCTCCTTCGTCCAAACAGCTACGTTATGCTCCTGCAACCGCCGGGGCCGGTTAGTTACTGCTTCTGCATATCACACCCGACCCCCTGCATCTGCGCGACGAACTGGGGGAAGGTCTTTCTGACGCATTCAACGTCTGAAATCAAGGTCTGACCCGAGGCGAGCAGGCCCGCCACCGCCAGCGTCATCACCATGCGGTGGTCTGCTCGGCTGTCCAGGCGGGTCCCGCACAGTGAGCTTTTGCGGACGACCAGCCCGTCCGGGCGCTGCTCGATATCGGCGCCCATCGACGTCAGGGCCTTGCATATTTCGGTGATGCGATCACACTCCTTGTGGCGGCAGCTTTCGGCGTTGGTCAGGACAGTCTCGCCGTCTGCACAGGTCCCCACCACCGCCAGCAGGATGAGCTGATCGACGAAATCGTTGCAGTCGATTTCGCGGCCGGTCAATTCGCTGGACCGGGCGATGACGCCCTCGTCGGTTACCTCGATATCGGCGCCCATCTGACGCAGAATGTCGACGACGC
>DAOVQV010000292.1 GCA_030628445.1 Phycisphaerae bacterium
GACGATTGCTTGGAGGTCCGCAGCACGGCCGTCACGCCGCACGGGACGCTTACCGGCGCTACACGATACGACCGGGCCGAGCCGTGCTGGACAGTCGAGCGGGTGATCAAGGACCCCGCGCGAGACCTGCGGGCGTGGGAGGACTGCACCTTCGCCGACCCGCAGCAGATGGACCTGACGCGCCAGATGAACGCCTGGAAGGAAGTGGGGGACTCGTATCTGCTGGAGGTGAAGCTCGGGACGCCGTTCTTCGACGCCTATGCACAGCACCGCGAAGGCGGCCTCGAACCGGCCGTGATGGATATGATCGACAACGAGCGGCTCTTCGAGGGCCTGCGACAGCGGTACGTCGACCACATGGTCCGCAAGGCGCGCGTCGTGGCCCGGCGGACCGACTTTGAGGTCCTGTTCATCGGTTGCGGGTGGAGCTGCAACAGCGTGATCGGCCCGCAGATGTGGCGGCGGTGGGACCGCCCGGTGATCGAGGGCGTCGCCGAGGAGGTCCACGCACACGGGCGACTCCTGCACATCCACTTTCACGGTAAGTGCGCTGAGACGATCGCCGATTTCGCGGCGCTGGGGGCTGATTGCGTCTGTCCGTTCGAGCGCCCGCCCGGCGGCGACATCAGCGGGGTGGCGGGGCTGAAGAACGCCGCCGCCGCGCTGGGCGGGCGGACAACCTTCAACGGGAACGTCCACACCGTCGAGACGCTGGTGGGGGGTACGCCCGCCGACGTCCGCCGTGAGGTGGGCCAGATAATGAAGGCCTTCGCCGCCAATCCGCGTCTCATCGTCGGGACCGGCGACCAGGTCGCAGGCGAAACCCCGCCGGAAAACATCATCGCCATGATCGACGAGGCCAAACGCCTCTCGCCGGATTGGCTCGGGGGGGATTCACTGCTGCGCCGCGGGCGGAAATAGCGTCGGGGGGCCTCAGCGCTGCCTTGTCAGTGCCGCGCCAGAAGATACAATCATCGCAAAGGACCCGGGGCACGCGCTTATCCGCGACACGTCGATTACGATGTGAATCGGCGCCGGGTCGAAGGAACGGCAGATGAACGTTTGTCTTGTCACCAGTCCCCGTTTCAGTTGCAAGCCCGTCAGGAAGGCCTTACCGCCACCGGGACTGGCGTCTCTGGGGGCGGTTGCTCGCCAGGCCGGCCACGCCGTTTTCGGCGTTGACGGACTGCTGATTGGTAATCCCAAAACCATCGCCCGGCGGGTCGCCGCCTGCGAGCCGCATGTCGTTGGAACCAATACGTCGACTATTGACCGGTTGGCTGGAATAAGAACCATTCGCCGGATTCGCCGGGCCGTACCGAAGGCGTTCATCGTCGTCGGCGGTTCGCACTTTGCTCATTCCGCCGCCGATGCCCTTCAGTCAATCCCCGAGATCGACGCCGTAGCCGTCGGCGAAGGTGAACGGACCTTTCTGGAACTGCTGGAACACTTACCGCCGCGCGATGCATTGGGGCAGATCGACGGTCTGGTCTACCGCGACGAAGATGGGCGGATTATCCGCAACGCGCCCCGCCGGGTCATGCGTGATATCAACGGTCTACCCATGCCCGCCTGGGACCTGTTCGAGATAGGCGAATATCGCTTTTCTTCTCACGGTGTCGGGAAGCTCGGCGAAATTGAACACAATCGCCCTCCTGTTTCCTGCATAATGACTACTCGCGGGTGCCCCCAGTCATGTGTCTTCTGCGCCAACAGCCTCAACAAGAGAATGCGGTTTCTCGATCCGGTTCTCGCTGTCGATCAGATCGAATGGCTGCACAAGGAATTCGGCGTAACTGCACTGAACGTGTATGACGACGACTTTCTGACCAGCAAGAGACATGCAGGGGCCTTCTGCGAAGAGCTTCTGCGGCGCAACCAGCGGTTGACGTGGTGGTGCGGGGCGCGGCCGGTGGGGCTTGACCGGGAGCTTCTGAAACTGATGCGCCGCTCGGGGTGCGTGCGCATCTCGTTCGGTGTCGAGAGTGGGGCTGATTCGGTCCTCAAGACCATCCGCAAGAACTTCACATGCGATCAGATCTACGAGGCGATGGAGATCGTCGGGAAGATTGGATTCGAGAAAGTCGATATCTTCCTGATCTTGGGCCTGCCGGGGGAGACGATCGATACGATCGACGAAACCGTCGCCTTCGCCAATTCCCTCAAGGGCCTCCTGGGTGACGCTTGGCAGAGAGAGTCTCTAATCGGCCAATTGCCGCTGATTTATCCCGGAACCGAAATGGAGCAGATGGGCCGCCGCCAGGGCTGCCTCCCGGAAGATTTCTCCTGGAACAAGCCGTATTTGGAGCCCGATCGGCACCTCCCGCTTGTGAACCATCGGTATAACACTGTTCCACATTTCCAGAACAGGCACCTTCCGCTCAGTGAGCTTTGCGCGCACGTCAAGAAACATCACTGGTCCGAGCTTTCGCCGGGGCGAAAACGCCGCTACCGGGCGGCGCCGTTGCGAAAAGTCAAGGTCGCTTTGCACCTGGGGTAGGGGGGCATGATGTTAACGATCCCGCCCGCTGGGCCGGGGTGTCTTTCTTTGTCATCCTCGATATCCTATAATCCGGCGATTCGCTCAAGGCCCGGTGCGGGCGACGGCGTGTTTGTGTGGAGTTGATGCAATGATCGATCCTTGCCAACAGTGCGGCGCCAAGTGCTGCAAATACTTCTGCTTCGAGATCGACGAACCCGACA
>DAOVQV010000336.1 GCA_030628445.1 Phycisphaerae bacterium
GACTCGCCGGTGTACTGGGACATCTGTCCCGCCCTGGCGTAGATGACCTGTCCGGTAAGCCCCTCGGCGGGCGTCACCGACCCCTGGAGCATGTTGGGTCTGCAGGTATAAAACCCGTCCTGACGCTGGTACGAGACACCGTCGATAATCAGTTCGCAGGCGGTGGTCTCGTGCTGGACCACCCCGAAGGTCTGGACGAACAGGGCGGCGTCCGGGTCGGATTCCGCAAACCCGATCTTCCGCAGCCGCTTTTCGATGTACTTGCTCGCACTGTAGCTGCCCGGAACGTCGCCTGCGGTCTGCAGCTGCGACCCGAAACCCGCCAGGCGATGCGGGTGCCGTGTCAGACCCCCCAGGTCGGCCCTGAAGAGATCTTCCTTGATTATCTCAGCCCCCTGGACGGCGCCGGAGGCGCAACAGCCCGCTAAAACAACTATTGTCAGTCCAAGGCGCACCCTATTCATTTTCTTTGCCTCCGATTGCCCCGGTCTCGACCGTCACGTCCGACCGCTGTGCCAACCGCTCAACCATCCCGTCACGTATCCACATGATCCGGTCGGCTATATTGATAAGACGATGGTCGTGTGTCACACAGATGACAGTGACGCCTCGCTCTTGGTTGAGCCGGTGCAATATCCCGTGGATCTCCGCCCCGGTTTTAAGGTCCAGGTTCCCCGTGGGTTCGTCGCACAGCAGGACGCTGGGCTGGTTGGCCATGGAACGTGCGATAGCGGTTCGCTGCTGCTGGCCGCCGGACATCTCGATTGGCTTGTGGAACCACCGGTCCTTCAGCCCCACCAGATCCAGCAAGCCCATACCCCGGTCGCGGGCCTCGTCGTCGCTGACTCCCGCAAACGCCATCGGCACCGTGACGTTCTCCAGGGCCGTCATGTACCGGACCAGGTTGTAGGTCTGGAAGATGTATCCGATCTTGCGGCACCGCAGAAACGCAAGCTCGACGGCGTTCAGCTGCGCCACGTCCACCTCGTCTATAAACACCCGTCCGGAGGTCGGCGAGTCCAATCCGCCGACCATGTTGAAGAAAGTGCTCTTACCAGACCCGGACGGCCCGAGCGCGCAGAGGAATTCTCCCTGGTAGATCTCCACGTCGACCCCGCGCAGGGCCTCGGTTACGATGTGACCCATCTGGTACGACTTTTTCAGGTGCAGCGTGCGAATGATGATCGCTCGCACGTCCGAGCCCGAGCGTTTGGGTTGGGTGGTGGTATTTGTCTTTTCGCTCATGATCGCTCGCTATTCAATACGCATTGCTTCCATCGGCGCAAGTTTGGCCGCTGCGCGGGCAGGATAGAGCGCCGCCATGGCCGATACGACTACCCCCACGACAAGCGACAGCAGCGCCGCCTGCAGTAAGCTGGAGACCGGAAAATGCCCGAACGCCAATGTCCCGTACTCGGTCCACGACCGCAGCACTCCCAGCAGCAGGCCCAGCAGCATCCCGACGATCCCGCCGGCGATCCCCTGAATGATCGATTCGAGAATGAAGTTCGTCTGGATAAACCCGTCGGTCGCCCCCAGACACTTCATGGTCGCGATTTCGCGGAACCGCTCCGTGACGCTCATCAACATGGCGTTGGCGATACCGACCACGCAGACAACAAAGCTGACGACGATCAGCCATTTGGTCCGCCCGCTGAAACCGAACAGCCCCGAGGCGGTCGAACGGTCCGTCAGGTTTGCCTGTATCTCAGCCAGCTCCAACTGCCTGCGGTGCCTTTGGGCCACCTCCGTTATCCGCTGAAGGTCAAACTCGAACCGCTCTATCAACTCGCCGTGAGAAAGCACCTTCTGCTGCTCCGGTTTAAGTCTGACACCTTGGAGCCGGTCTAAGCGGACCTGCTGGAGCCTGACCTTAAGCTCGTCGATCAGTTCGATAAACCATTGCGCCGCCTTGGCGGACTTTACGGTCGCAAAGAGCATGGGCTTGTCCACGTCGGCGATTTCGGCGCTGCGGTAACTGGCCAGGCGAGTCTTGACGGTCTGGATTCCGACCATCAGGCCTATCTGTTCGGCATCTTTGGCAAGACGGGCTTGTTCGCGGATGACCTCCAGCTCCTGTTGGGATATTTGGAATCCGCATTGTGCC
>DAOVQV010000303.1 GCA_030628445.1 Phycisphaerae bacterium
CGGTCCCCCGCAGGACGGAAACCGGCGGGAAGACCTACGTAGTCCAGCCCGGCGACGCCGGATTCTGGGGAATCGCCGAGAAGGTCTACGGTCAGGGCAAGTATTTCTATTTGCTCAAGCAGGCCAATCCCGGCGCCAAGAGCACGTCGCTTCGGGCGGGACAGACGCTTATCGTTCCGCCGCTGAGCGCCGAGCCCCGCGCCGCGGCGCGAAAGACCGCGCCCAAGGGCGGCCCAACCGCCGACGCCGGCGACGACCGCCCGTACTTCGATGAGTATTGACGCCGGTGCAAAGCATTGACCGGCGAAGCAGCTGACTGGAGACGCCGGGGTTTTTGTCTTCATACCACACGCCGTTTCCGCTCGGGCGGATGTGCTTGACCGCCGCTTGACGGCGGGCGCACAAACCCTCAAGCCTTCGTGGAATTGGGCCCGATAATGACCGAAAGGCGGAGGTGCGCACCATGCGAAAAAGGTTTTTCTTGTTCGTCCTGCTCGCACTTACCGGGACACTGATCCTTGGTGGTGCGGACTGTGAGTCTCCGTGGACCGATAACGCAGAACCCTCCACCGCCCGCGACGTCGCCCCCCCGCCGCTGTACGTCGCCGGGACCGTAGGCGAGCATGCCGTACTGGTCCCCGGCGGGTTGATGTCCCTGCAAGGTTACGGGGTGGTAATAGCACTGGGCCTGAACGGTTCGGCCGAGGTGCCCGAGCATCTCAAGAAGTACTTCAGCGAGTATCTGACCAAGCAAGACTTGGGTCTGTGGTCGAAGGGGATGGAGTCCCTTCCGCCGGACAGGCTGCTTCGCGATAAGGATACCGCCGTCGTGCTGCTCGGCGCGGTGGTGCCCCCGGGGGCTCTGGCGGGGACCACGCTTGACCTCGAGGTGGCCGACTTCGCCCAGGCCCCGACCCGCTCCCTTGACGGCGGGATGCTCATGCCCTCGGAGCTGCGCCTCGCCTGGCGTGGGCTGGCGCGGCCCGGCGGCCCGAGCTTTATCTGGGGCCGTGCCTGGGGGCCGATCTTTGTCAATCCGTTCCTGGACTTCTCGGACTCGGGCGACCTCGCCAAGGCCCGGTCCGGACGGATCATCGGCGGGGGCAAACTGGTTCGTTCCCGGCCCGTCAAGCTGCAACTCCGCCAGCCGGACTATCAAAGATGCAGGCAGATCGAAAGCAGGATCAACGAGAAGTTCTCCATCCCCGGCAAGGAAAAAATAGCCAATGCCTTGGACGCCTACACCATCAATTTGAAAATCCCCCGCAAGTGGCGCCGCGACTACGGGCGATTTCTGAGGCTCGTGTTGCACTTACCGCTTGTGGTCACCGGGGCGGACTGGGAGCGGAACGTCCGGGAACTGGTCGGGCACCTGGAATCCCCGCACGCCGAGCACGACGAATTGGCCCTGGTGCTGGAGGCCGCGGGGAGGCATGTCCTACCGGGCTTGAAACCGACGTACCTGTCCAAGCACGACAGCGCCGCCTTCTATGCTGCACGCACGGGCCTGAGGCTTGGCGATGCAAGCGCGGCGGAGGTGATCGTCCGGTTCGCCCAAAAACCCGCCTCGCCTCTGCAACTGCACGCGATCGAAGAGCTCGGGAACCACCCCAAGCTGATCCGGGCCGTGCCCATCCTGCGCAAGGGGCTCGATGAGGAAAACGAAATGGTCCGCCTTGCAGCCTACGAGGCGCTGCTGAAACACCAAGACGCATCGAGAATCAAACGGACGGACGTCTCCGGGGAATTCGAACTGGACGTGGTGAAATCCGACCGGGGCAATGTGATCTACGCCACGCAAACCGGCGCGCCGCGGATCGTTCTGTTCGGCTCGGACATGGTCGTGGCGAAGCCCGTGTTCTTCAACGCCTCGGACGATCTGGTTACCATCACCGCAACCGCCGCCGACAAGAAGCTCCAGGTCTTCAGAAAGATCCCTCGCAGCGCCAAGACGAGCGAATCGTTCCACATCGACTTTTCCGTCGGTAAACTCGTCGAGACACTTGGGACGAGGCCGGACCCGGACGTCGCCGGTAAGGTTAACGGGCTCGGGCTGACTTACGGACAGGTGGTGCGAGTGTTGTATCAGATGTGCAAGGATCAGGACATAGAGGCAAAGTTCATCTTGCAGCCGCTCCCGCAAGTGGCCACAATGTATAGAGATGCCGCCCTCGAGGGCAGGCCCGACATGCCTGAATGACTCCGGTCCGGCGGCGCCACGGACGGCGCAGGCGCCACGAGGTGTTAAGGAAGACGCCATACGATGAAGTTGAAAAAGCTGATTCTTGAAGGCTTCAAAAGCTTCGCAGACCGAACGGAATTTGAGTTTGACGAGGGGGTCAGTTGCGTCGTGGGCCCGAACGGGTGCGGTAAGAGTAACATCGTCGATGCGGTCAAGTGGGTCCTGGGGGAGCAGTCGGCAAAGTCGCTCCGCGGCTCGGAGATGGTCGACGTCATCTTTAACGGCTCTGCAAATCGCCGCCCCGCCGGTTCGGCCCAGGTGACGCTTATCTTCGACAACG
>DAOVQV010000272.1 GCA_030628445.1 Phycisphaerae bacterium
GTGGCGGCGTCGAAGGTGCTGCGCGGCCCCAAGGGAACCTTCCGCGGCGATCGGGGCAAGTTCGTCGACGACCTGCGACAGGGACTATACGCATCCAAGATCTGCTCGTACGCCCAGGGGTATCAACTGATGCGAGCGGCGGCCGACCACTACGGGTGGAACCTGAATTACGGCGGGATCGCACTGATGTGGCGCGGCGGGTGCATCATACGCTCCCAGTTCCTCGGGCGGATCACCGAAGCGTTCGACAAGAAAAAGGACATGGTCAACCTACTGCTGCATCCGTACTTCAAATCGGCGGTGCGGAAGGCCCAGGGCGCCTGGCGGCGGACGATCAGCAAGGCCGTCAAGATGGGCGTACCGGTACCGGCGTTTTGCTCCGCCTTGGGATATTACGACGGGTACCGCTGCGAGCGGCTCCCGGCGAATCTGCTCCAGGCGCAGAGAGACTACTTCGGCGCCCACACCTATGAGCGCCTGGACAAACCGCGGGGCGAGTTCTTCCACACCGATTGGATCGGGTCGGGAGGCCCGGCCACCGCCAGCAGCTACAACGCCTAGCGGCGCGGAAGAACCGGCCACCGGCCCGAACGCAACAACTACTTGAGGATCGTGCCCAACCGCCCGGATGCGAAGGTTAGACAATGAAAGATAAGCTCGAAGAGATCACGAAGCTGGATATCTATGAGGCGAGCATCTGCGAGACACCCGCAGTCACCTACTTCCTGGGGAGGCGAGGATCAGACAAGCTGATCGGATGCGTCGGCGACGGATCGCTGACCGGGACGAAGCTCGGCGAGCTGGACGGTAAGTCCGTTGTCGTAGGCCCGACCGATCACGCCAACGCCGTCGCTATTCGCTCAGCGCTCGACTGGACCGGGCCCAAGTGCACCGGTCTGGTAACCAGCGTGGGGTTGGGGGACAGGCTGGGCCTGGCGACGCCGGGGCACATCCAGGCGGTGAGGGGAACTTCGCTGGCGGTGGTGCTGGCGCAGCAGTCCATTCGCGAGATGGTCCGCACGCAGCGGACCGCTGAACAGGTGATGGATGCGGCGACCTGGGGCGTGGTGCAGGAAGGGTTCCGCGACGGGTTCGGCTCCGACGCCGACCACCTCCAGAAACTCGACCACATCGATACAACGGTGGCGGCCGGGTTCACGATGTTCACAATCGACCCGGGCCTGCACGTCGTCAACGAGGCCGACGAGCTGGACGAACCGGCCCTGGCGGCCAAATGCGGAACCTTGGATTTCGATACACTGGAATGCTCGCCGTCCGACCTGCGGGCCGCGTTTGTGGACAAGACCTTTCCGCTGAAAGGCGGGGGGCGGATCAAATTCGACGAGCTGACGTTCCTGCGTGCGACAGTCAAGTACGGCGGCGCCATCGCCCACACCGTCAAGATGTACCGGCGCCTTTGCGGCGCGGCCAAGGGCCAGTTCGAGCTGGAGGTCTCCGTCGATGAGACCGAATCCCCCACCTCCCCCGCCGAGCACTACTTCTTCGCGGCTGAGCTTGAACGCCTCGGCGTCAAGTGGGTCTCCATGGCGCCGCGGTTCATCGGGCGGTTCGAAAAAGGCGTCGATTACATCGGCGATCTTGGCGAGTTTCGCGCCAGCTTCGCCGAGCACGTCGCCGTGATGCGGACCGTCGGTCCGTACAAGATCTCGATCCACTCCGGGTCGGACAAGTTCAGCATCTATCCGATCGTCTGCGAGCTGACGGGCGGGCTGGTGCACCTCAAGACCGCCGGGACAAGCTACCTGGAGGCGATACGGGCCATCGCAACGATCGATCCGGGCCTGTTCAGGGCGATCCTGGACTTCGCCCGGGACCGGTACGAGACGGACAAGGCGACGTATCACGTCTCGGCCGATCTTACCAAGGTCCCGGGGGCCGACACACTGAGCGACGAGCAGCTGCCCGCCCTGCTGGACGATTTCGACGCCCGCCAGGTCCTGCATGTGACCTTTGGTTCGGTCCTGACCGCCGACGACGGCGAGCGGTTCAAGACCGGGATATATGCGGCCCTTCAGCGGGACGAGGATTCTCACTACGCCGCCCTTGCAAAACATCTCGGACGGCACGTAGCGCCATTCGCCGCACTGAAGCCCTGAACGCGCCACCCAGGTGAGCAAAGCACAGACAGGAGTCATAGATGCCCGAGCACATCGAAAAGCTGAAGGCCCTGGGAAAGACGAAGGATTTCTTCGTCGGGATCGACTCGGACGGCTGCGCGTTCGACACCATGGAGATCAAGCACAAGGAGTGCTTCATTCCGAACATCATCAACAGTTGGGAGCTGCAAGGCGTTTCGCGATTCGCCCGCGAAGCCGGCGAGTTCGTCAACCTCTACAGCCAATGGCGGGGGATCAACCGCTTCCCGGCCCTGGTAATGGTATTCGACCTGCTCGCCGAGCGGCCCGAGGCCGTCGAGCGCGGCTACGAGGCGCCGCAGGTCGATTCGTTGCGTCAGTGGATCAAGACCGAGACGCGCTTGGGAAACCCTACACTGACCGAGAAGGTCAAGCAGACCGGCGATCCGGTACTGACGCAGGCGCTGGGATGGTCGACGGCGGTGAACGATACGGTGGCCCGGTTCGTCCGCGGCGTCCCGCCGTTCCCGTACGTCCGCCGGAGCATCGAGAAACTTTCCGACGCCGCCGACATCATGGTCGTCTCGGCGACACCCAACGAGGCACTTCAGCGCGAGTGGACCGAGCACGACATCGCCCAGCACACGTGCATGATCTGCGGGCAGGAAATGGGCTCCAAGAAAGAGCACATCCAGTACGGCGCCGTCGGTAAGTACGAGGCCGAGAACATCCTGATGGTGGGCGACGCACCAGGCGACATGAAGGCCGCCAAGGCCAACGGAGCCCTCTTCTATCCGGTCAATCCCGGCGCCGAGGCCGCCTCGTGGAAGCGCCTCTTTGAAGATGGGATCGAAA
>DAOVQV010000196.1 GCA_030628445.1 Phycisphaerae bacterium
AGGCTTCCACATGGAAGTATACGATTCTCCGTATTCACCAGCGCAGGTAGCACGACAACGTCTAAGATGTGCTGTGGATTTGCCCGCTCAATAAACCATCGAGCGGTGGTATCCGGCCCGACAGGGCATGTCAGTACAGATCCGGCCGGGATGTCCCCGATCTAATCTGGGCCCTCGTACCGCGGGTTTTCTTCGCCATGTGGGCACCCGTTGCCGTTCGAGTCCTCGTCGCCTAAGCCCGGGTACTGGTCGGGCGACCCTACTATACCTGCCCAGCTGCCTCCGCCGTCGCCGTTGGCCAGCCAGTTTCCGCGGCCGCCGCCGTTCTTGTTCCGGTTGTCTTTCTCGTCGTCATTTTCGCCGAACCCGTCCCCCTGCTCGGTGTCGCTGTGGTTCTGGTTTATCTGGTCGTTGTGCGTTCCTTGGTTATCGCCGCTTTCGCCTTTCCCGCTGTTCTGATCGCCGGAATCGGAGGAGGTGTTCCAGTTGCCGTGGTCGACCCCGAGTTTCAGCCCCTGGTTGTTATCAGGTAGGCAGGAGAAAGTAGACCTTGAGCCGCGGACGCTCAGTGTCGCTACAGGCGTTACGACCTTGAAGTCATGAGGTCCCCGCGTGCGGTCCACGCTGGCTCGGACGGTCCCGTACTTAAGGCCCAGGCGGGTCCAGGTCGCCTTCTTAGCCTTCCTGAATTCAGATATCCCAAGCTTCGCCGGGCCCTTGATGGCGATCTCACCGCGGTCTTCGAATCGCAGCACCACCTCAGCTCGCAAACCCGTTCGGATCAAGGTCATCTCGCTCAGCTCGTCGCCTTCGCCAAGCACTTCCCACTTCCGCTTGGGGTCGGCGACGTTCATCTTTTGGGCTGGACCGGAGACCCTCACAACAGTCACCTTTCCGATAGCAGACCCCACTTTAGATGGCTGGGCTTGCGACGTGGTTACAAATAAATCAGGTGCGAAGGCAAATATCACCAAGGCAATCAATACACGTCGAAACATCCTATCGGCTCCACTTCACCTTCATGGTCTGGGGCACGTTACCGGTTTCCATATACGCCGCC
Organism: Phycisphaerae bacterium; assembly: GCA_030628445.1. Lineage (GTDB taxonomy): Bacteria > Planctomycetota > Phycisphaerae > SM23-33 > SM23-33 > DAOVQV01. The sequence goes on from DAOVQV010000196.1 coordinate 1,061, forward strand.
CCCCTGCTGATCACAGCTACGTATTCAATCCCGCTGACCGGCGTAGAACCAGCGCCTGGCGATATTATACTACGAAACTGCAATTCGCGCAAACAATATCGTCGCGAGGGACCAGCAATCAGCAGCGTCACCCCACCCGGGATCTCGCAGGCCTGGTAGACCATGTAGGCCAGTTTCCCTTTCGTCAGCGGCCGGTTGGCGCTGCAGTCCCAACGCGGGCAGATAATCCCGCGGCCCCGCAGGTCCCCGACGCGCTGCGCGAAGGTTTTGACGTTGTCCTTCCCGTCCAGAAGCAGCAGCATCCCGCGCATCGCCTGGTTTTCCGTGACGAACTTTTGCGACGACGTCCGGTCGAGGAACTCAGCCGAGTCGGGGCTGCCGGGCAGCTTCGCCTCGGGACCGACAATGTTGCTGGAGCCCTGGCACCCTATAGTAACCGCCGCCAGAATACCCAAGACACCGATGCTCAGATGTGTAATTGTATGTCGCATGTGCGTTACCACCTAGAAACTATATGACACCGCTGTGTAGAGAAACTGCCTGCATGATCTATCGCTGAAAGCGGACCTGGGATGAAACGCCCCGTACCGGATCGTCCAGGTCAGGTCCGACCTAATCCGCCAATCACAATACACATCCCATTCCCATCCGACCCAGCGGGATGAGTTGGTTCCCGTGGTATCGCTAATCGCGCCGTTGGTGGCTTTGTGGTAAAAGAACGCCTTCGTTCCCAACTCCAACCGCCTGAATAGATCGTGGTCTTCCAGGGGGAAGAAACTGGCGCCAAGGATGTACGTGTGCAGGTTGGCGATGTCCGGCGAGAACGCAATACCCGTGTCGCGGAACCCGAAGGCGTTGAATGCATGGTCCGTCGTCCCAGCCTGGTTACCCCCAACGGTCGCTACGGCGCTGAGACTACGGTCGTTGTCGCCGCTTCCGAACAGGTATTCGAACGACAACCTCGGACTGGTCTTGGTCTTAAAGAGGTACTCCAGCATTACGTCAATCGCCATCGCGCAGATCCGGTCTTGGCGGTCGACCGCTCCGTTGGAGAAGGTCTTGCCATACTCACCTACGATCTCCGCGTTGTAGCGCAGATTGGGCGACAGGATGGTTCCCACCGAGCCCAGGCCGATATAGTGGGAGGTGTAATCATACCTTTGAGTGGCGCTGCGCGGATCGGGAGTGGTTCGGTCGTAGTTGCTCATGAAATAGGCGAACGGGCGGTGCCGGTCCAAGCCGTTGTAGGCCACCTCAATTCCCCACAGACACCGCTCCTGATCCTCGGACACCGCAAAGGACCTGTCGATGTTGGTCCGGTGGCGGATCGTCATACCCAGGAATCCCTTGACGTCCCAGTCACCGGCGGAAACGTCAAGCTGTATCAGGTCCAGCGGCATGGACAGGACCAGCGCAGTACCGATGCGGGCGTACGCCCGGCCCACCTTCAGCTTCAAGCCAAATGGCGGCGCCTTGCCCGTCTGTTGGCGTAGCATCTGGCCCAGGTCAAACTGATACCAAGCCCGTTCGATGCGCTGGAAAAACTCGTCATCGTGTGGCGTGTCGGGGTTATCGCCGCTGTTCCAGTCCTCCCAGTCCAACAGCCCGCGGACGTAGAATTGATGCACACCGCGGATATTTACGCGCGCCCAGGCGCGGAGCTGATACTGCCTTAGCATCCGATGCCTACTGGCGCTGCCGTCGTCGTAATTAAACAGGGCGAAACTGAACCACCCTCCCGCGTCGAAGCCGACCTGGCGGACCTCGGGCAGCTGCTCGTCAAGCCGGAGGCGAAGCTGCTCTTCGTAGACGGCCAGGCCACCGGTATCTTGTCCGGTCAAGCGCCCAGCCGGGAGGACTATCAGGCAGAACAGAACCAGACCGCTCAACAGTGTTTTGTGGTGCAGTACGGGCTTCATATTGACCTCGCTTTTTGCGCCAAAACCACGCCAACGTGTGGACAGACGCGGAATTGCGACCGATAGTCTGACGCACGGACTAGCCATTGGCAACGAAAAAACCCGCCGCCCCAGCGCCTCGATCAGCCCCTTGAGCTTCTCGAGCCGCCGCCGGGACACGGAGGTTTGTCCAGAGCGTTCGCAAGCTGACATGGTATAGTACTTTTCGGCTTTGATCGCATGCGAGATTAGCCTCAATGCAACGGCTTAGTGAAATCCAAGCCCTGCTCGCCGAAGCGGGCGTAAAACCCAGGCGCAAGCTGGGCCAGAGCTTCCTGATTGACGGGAACTTGATGGGAAAGCTGGTGGACCTGGCGGAATTGACCGGATCCGAGACGGTCCTGGAGGTCGGCTCCGGCACCGGATCGCTGACGGAGGAGTTGCTGGCGCGGGCCCAGAAGGTTGTAGCCGTCGAGATCGACCAAGCCCTGGCCGATCTGCTGGTAAGAAGGCAAGGCGGACAAGAGAAGCTTTCAGTCATCTGCGGAGACGTTCTGGCCGGGAAGCACAGAATCTCACCAGACGTCCTGGCCGAGCTGCCCGCCACGGCGCATCTGGTGGCGAATCTACCATATAGCATCGCCACACCACTTGTCGCTGAGTCTCTGCTGGGCTCTTGGCGGGTGCTGAAGCGCCGCCGGAGCGATTCTCGATGTCTATTTGAGAGGCTGACGTTTACCGTGCAGAAGGAAGTGGCCGATAAGCTTTGCACCACGTCTGGCGGGAAGAACTATGGGCCCGTGAGCGTCTTGGTGGCCCTGTTGGGCGAAGCTAGGATGGCTGCGACGATTCCGCCCGACGCGTTTTGGCCCCGCCCGAACGTCGTGTCCAAGATGGTTCGCATCGACTTCGACGCCGAT
>DAOVQV010000169.1 GCA_030628445.1 Phycisphaerae bacterium
GGAAGACGAACTCAAGCAACCGCTTGATCCTCGGATCGTCGGGCGCAAGCGTTTCAGCCTTGTTGACAAGGACAATGATCCGCTCAGCCCTCGCGGTGCTTGCGGGGTCGTGAATGAGCCCCAGGGCGCTGCGCCGAAGGTTCTCAGCAGCCATGACGGATTCTTCCACGTCCACCGGACCGCTCGCCGTCTGCTGGGACAAGCAGAGCGAACCAAGCGGGCCGAACAAAACAACCATGCACAGAACCGGGTGTCTCATGTGCCGCTCTCCATGGCCTTACCCATCTTATCCCGCCGCACCTACTGCGACTGCGCCTGCGGCTGCGGCTTGACGTTTACCTCGAGGGTCTGGGTCCCCCGACGCAGCGTCATTCGAATGGGCGCCGAAGGACTACCCACCAGAGCGTTTTCGATGATCTGCCTGAAGGAGGCGACGGTGGTGACTTTTTGTCCGTTCACCTCCGTGACCAGGTCCTTTTGTTCCAGCCCAGCGACCATCGCGGGGCTGTTCGCCAGGACCCTGACGACGGGCAGACCGGGCTGACCGGCTGCCGAGCTCTTGTCGATGTATTGATCCAGCGGGACCTTCTCGCGGACGAGCAGTCCCAACTGCGGGGCGTAGTATCGCTTCGCCTCGGAAGGTAACTTCGGCGTCCCGGTCAGCGTAACCTTTATCGTGCTGGTCTGGGTGCCACGCAGGATTGTCAGCGTCACCGTCTGCCCGATATCCAGACGCGCGATAGACCGTGCGAACCCCGCTACGATCAGCTCGGGCGATCCGGGGGCAATTCCCTTACCGTCGATCTCAAGTATGATGTCCCTGTCCCTCAGGCCCGCCTTATCCCCGGGCTGGCCCGGAATAACCTGATCCACCATCACACCGGGGCGATCCAGGCCGAGGATTGTGGCGTATTCTTCTTGGACAGCTTCGAACCTCCCGACACCCAGCCACGGAACCCTTCGGACCCGTCCATCTGTCGGAATCTTCTCAAGTACGTATGCAAACTCATCCGCCGCCGTAAAGAAGGACGTCTCTTGCCTGCTTTCCAGCGGCGCCTGGACCGTACGGTTACCGGTCATCATCCTGTAGTCCATGAACTGCTGGCGTAAGACCATCCCGACGGCCCGGCCGTCCGCGGCGAAGACCGGCGAGCCGATGCTTGTCAGTTTCCCGCCGGTGACGCCAATCAACTTCTCAGGCGCGCGCATGATGCATGAGACGTACGCGACGCCGACGTTCAGCACCCTGGACGACCTGGTTATCAGCAGACCCGCGGAGACCACCCTCTGCCCGACGGACACCTCCGCCGTTGGCGCGAACTGAACGGCCGACCAGTTCCCCGGTTCCGTCGCCTTGACGAACCCCAGGTTCGTTCCCGCATCGACCCCCATCAACTGGGCCTTTACGCCCTTCGACGACATCCCGGGGCCTAGCAACTCAATGGACCTGATCGCCGCCAAGTCCGTTCTCTCGTCGATCACCATCGTCATGAAAACACCCTTGGCGTCTACGCAAACTCCGATCCCGGTCGCCGTTCGTGCTCCGGATTCCTCTTCGAGGGTCACCTGCACCGCCACAATCGCATTGGCGGTGCGATCGGCGATATCTTTCAGGGCCTTCTCGGTGTCGCTTTGGGCGGCGACGGACCCCGCACAACCCAAGATCAGAACCGCTGTCAGCATTCGTCGTCTCATCCTTATCACCCTTTGTCTGTTGAAGGTCATCATCCGTTCTTCTTCCCGGTGGTTGAACGGCTCGCCGCCAGTCGTTCGGCCCACACCGGTCCGGCCGATGCGGGAACTGCCCTAAGCACCAACATTATTATTACGCCTACGGCCACAATTATCACAGATGTATATTGATTGTGCGTCAGAATACCTCTGGCGATGTCGTGGGCGTTGTCGTCGCGAACCGATTCCAGCGCGAAGCGCGTGATAGGATACAGGATCAGCAGCAGCGCGAAGACCTGCCCTTCCCGCCCGCGAAGCCGGTAAAACCACGCCAGCAGGACCGCCAGCAGAAGCGCGTTGGCGACACCCAGCAATTGGGCGGGCTTTACGGGTTCGCAGCGGATCGTCTGGGCCACTGCGATCTGCTCGGCGTCATAGCGTCGTGGGGGTATGAGCGTTATGACCCCGGTCGTTTCTGTCGCTTCGGCATCGACGAGCCGCTCATCCGGGCGCAGCTGAGACCCGGCGAGCTGGTGGGCGTAGACGGGAGACGGCGAATCGGTGCTGATCGAGAAGGGATTGTCCCGCCCGTTCAGCTTGACGAGCGGCTTGGCGAACATCGGAAATCGCATCCCCAGCGCCCAGTGCTCGCTGCACCGCTGGCCGTAGCAGCACCCGTTAAGGAGGCACCCCACGCGGCCGAACGCAAGACCCACCATCAAAGAGACCGTCATTATGTCCAAGTACCGCCTTACCGGGAGGCCCTTGCGCCAAAGATATATCAACACCATCACCGTCGCCAAAAGCAACCCGCCGTAGTAGATCAGCCCGCCCGACGTAACGTTTATGATCTCCACCAAGGGCTTGGATTCCATGGAGAACTGGTCCCAATACTTGATGACATAGGCGAGGCGCGACCCGACAATTCCGCCAACCAGCGCCAGCAGGCTTATGTGCGTGACACACTGAGGACTTTCGCCCGCCCGTCGCGCCGACCGCTGAGCCAGATAAATACCAAGCAAAAAACCCAGCACCAACATCAATCCGTACCCGTGGATGCGAAGGGGCATGGAATAACCGGCCAGGTCCGCCACCATCAGCCCCACGCCGACCAGCACCACAATGGCGGCCAGATTCAACAAGAACTCAAACTTCCTCCCCGCCCGGTGCGGCTCCTTGGGCTGGGCGGGGGCGGATTTCTTCGGTCCGCGACCCGCGGGACGCAGACGCAACAGCGCCAGGGCGACACCCAGGGGAAACCCCACCGCAAAGCAAAGAAGGTATCCGGCGATGTGGAAATCGAACCGCGGGGTCAGAACCCCGTAAGCGCCGATCATAAGTCCCCCGATGAAAAGCATCATCGCCTGGCGCCCCAGCGAATCCTTCGGACCGGCGATATACCTGTGCACCTGCGCCAAGTACCCGGACCAGACCCCGCCGATAAGCATCAGCACATACCCGATCGCGCGCAGATACTCCCGGTACCCGGCCAAATCGAGTATCCCGAAATCAACGATTATCTGTCGCATTCAAACCCCTGATGCGAAAAGGGCCTCACACCATACGCACGAGCCTGTTCTTCTCATCCACAAGCGCGACGGGAGGCTTTAAGGTTCTACCCTCGTCCTCGGTCACATAGGCGAACGCCATGATGATTATCATGTCACCCACGTCGACAAGCCTGGCCGCTGCACCGTTTATGCAAATCGTCCCGCTGTCGCGCCGCCCTTCCATCACGTAAGTCTCGAATCTCGCCCCGTCGGTCAGATCGGCCACCAGGACGCACTCACCGGGAACGATCCCAACGGCATCCATCAGGTCGCGGTCGATAGTAATCGAGCCGACGTAATCGACGCTCGCCTCGGTAATAATCGCCCGGTGAATCTTCGCTCTCAACACTTTCAGGAGCATCGCAGCCGGCAACCTGCCTTCTACCTGTCGCTTTCAAGCTTATTTAAGAATTGGCCCGCTAGTCATTCTATTGACGTTCGTGTTGCGAAAGTAACTCTACTGAGCGAATCGAGTCCACAATCGCAGGGCAATACGAAGATCAATAAAAACCGCGGCGTCCTCATTCCACAAGGATATTATCTATCAGCCTTACCCCGCCGAAGCGCACCGCCAGGGCGACCAGAACACGCCGATCTGTTGATACTACGTCCTGGAGGCTGAGCGGATCGACTATCTGGATATAATCCACGCCCGCCTCGGGCGCCCTCGTGGATATGTGTGTGCGCATGCGAGCGATGACCTCACCGGCCGGCGGATGAGCCTGGTGGATCATGCGTTCGGCCACCTGCAACGATTCATGCAGCACCAGTGCCCCGGTCCGCTGGTTGTCCTGCAGGTGCACGTTGCGGGACGAGATCGCCAGCCCGTCCGGGGCGCGGACGGTCGGACAGATCACCACCTCCACCGGGAAGTTCAGATCGTCCACCATTCGCCGCACGATCACGCCCTGCTGAAAGTCCTTGGCCCCGAAGAACGCCTTGTCGGGCCCGACGATGTTGAACAACTTTGCGAC
>DAOVQV010000068.1 GCA_030628445.1 Phycisphaerae bacterium
ACGGGTGCGGTCCAGATCGTCTCCGAGCGGCGCTTCAGGTAGTCCAACAGCATCCGGAAGTGATGGGTGCTGACCGACAACCGGGGGCCGTTGATCTCGTGGAAGCAGAGGATCACCCACTGATCCTGAGCGGTTAGCTGCTCGATGAGGCCGATCATCTCAAATCCGCTGCGCCGCAAAACGTCGGTGCTGAGCAACATGTGCAGGTCCGCCACCGCGGGACGGTTTGCGAACCCGAACTCCCCGCCGCACCGAGCCGCGAGAAAATGCTCGGCGACAACGGGCACGTAGCTCTTTTGGTTCCGTCCGCGCCCGACATACGGCTGACTGCAAGGATAGGCGAACGTCCAGAGCTTCTGGTGCGGAGCCACCACCTCCAGGCGCTGTTGGGCGGTGAGTATGTCGGCCTCGATATCGGCGAGTGTCTTGTCCTCCAGGGATTGACCGGGCTTTGCGAAGCCCAAGTTACAGGAGCACCAGTGCGACATTGTGTGGTTGGCGATCTCGTGACCGTCGCGGGCGACCTGGCCCCAGGGGGGGATTCTCTCTTGCCAGTCGTCGTGGTTGAGCGGGCCGGACACGTAGAACGTCCCGCGGACCCCGCAATCGTTCATCATCGGAATCGCGTGGGTCAATTGCAATTCGCGCCCGTCGTCGAAGGCCAGCGAAACGGCGCCGACGTACGAGCCCCAGCATTGGCTCGCGTCTTTTGTCTGTTTGTTCATCGTCGACTTGCGGGAAGTAGTTCCTTTCGGTGTTCGTGGATCTTGGTGATCGCATCGGTCAGGTATCGCGCGCGGCTGGGCGGGCAGGCGAGGATAGCCCAGTCGCTTGTCACTGCCCGGCCGCCAAAGAGCGCTTGGCAGACGGGAAGCTTCCAGCGGGCCGGGTTGATCGCCTTCAGATAGCTCTTGGACAACTGATGGCGCTTTTTGGTGTGCGGGCGATACAGAGAGCTTCGGTTAAGCGGTTCGTAGACCGAACCGAACTTGACGCCCAGCTCGGCGGACAGGGCTTTGCGGAACTTCAGCGCTGGTAGTCCGTCGAATGCGTCCTTGTCGTACAGGAAGGCGTAGGCGTAGCTGCACTGCCGCGTGATGCGTTTCGATCTTCGCGGCGGCGCCACGCCCGGCGCCGCGGCCACGGCCCGGTCGAGCGCCCGTCCGTTGCGGTCCATAACGGAAGCGTTCTTTCGCATTGCGGCCAATTGCCCCAGGAGCACCCCCGCCTGGAAACTCGTCACGCGGAAATTACCACTGTGAATCCTTGCTGTGCCCTTCACTGCCCGGCCGCACGTGCGGAGAGACCGAAGCTTCCAGTACAGTGAGGCCTTCTGCGTCATGACCGCCCCGCCCTCGCCGGCGGTCATCAGCTTAGACATCTGAAAGCTGTACGTGCCCAGGTGCCCGATGCTTCCGGCCCCCTTCTTACCCCAGCGCGAACCGTGGGTATGAGCACAGTCCTCAATAACCCACAGTTTGTGCTTGCGCGCGATTCGCATGATCTGATCCATCTCGGCTAGGCGGTGATACAGGTGCACGGGGATGATCGCCCGGGTGCGGGACGTGATGTGTCGCTTCACGGCCTCGGGGTCGATGCACATTGTCTGCGGATCGACGTCCACGAGTATCGGCACGGCGTTGACGTCGCAGACGGCCGACGCCGTCGCTTGCCATGTCAGGCCCGGTACTATCACCTCGTCGCCGGCGCCGATCTCCAGGACCTCCAGGGACATCTGCAGCGCGTGCGTCCCGTTAGTAACCGGGAGGCAGTATTTCGAGCTGCAAAAGCGCGCCCACTGGTGCTCAAACTTCTCTCCCATGGACCCCGCGCCTTGGGTGGCCCCAAGGACCCGGTCGTCCCAGCATCCGGTGTCGTACGCCTTCAGCAGGTACTTCCGCTCAAGGTCGCCGCGCTTTGGGAGCCTCGCGTCGCCGACGAGCGACCGCGTGATCGGCTTACCGCCCAGTACGGCCAGTTTGCTCATTTTGTCACCTCCCAATATGTGCCTCGCCACGGGTCTGCCCCGCAGCCGGCAACTTGAGAGGTATCATATCCGCAATCAGTGAACCTGCCAAGTAGTCCGCTAAGACCGACCGCGTTTCCCCCCTTTCCCCCCCTTGCTAGGGCCGGCCCCGGTGAGCATCTTTAGCGGTGCGCCGACGTGCGGGGAATTTGTGATCGACATTGGCGGGAACGGGGCGGAATCGGTCCACGTCAGGAAGATTCGCTGGATTGGATGCATTTACGTCGGGGTAATTCCGCACTTCGCTTGTGATGATTGCTTTGGCGAGGTAGTTGCTGTAAAAGTGCCCTTCCGCCCTGCCGGATGCGAGCAAGCGAACGGCAGCGTCTTGGTCCGTACCCGAAAGTACCCGGACTCAATAAAAGGAAGGAGCTGATCATGCGATCTTATACATGTCTTTGCTGTGTAGTCGTGGCGGTGGTTATCTCGGGCGGCTCGGTGTGTCTTGGCGGGGCCCTGGAAGACCAAGCCCGGCACCGATTCGCAGTTGCCCCAGCCCTCGACCGCTTCGGTAAGAACAACGCCGACGAAATCGATCAGTGGCTGGATGGTTTTGCCGGTACGCCCAGTCATAAGAAGTGGGTCCACCGCAGCCATCGCCAGCTTTCCGGCGCCCCGCTGCTGACGGCGAAATGGTACATGGGGGAGGGGACCAACCCGTGGGTGACGGTTCCCGTACCGGCGGACTTCAAGGGTCGGCGGGCTGTCTTCGTCTGGGAGTCCATCGTCCAAACCAGCGCCGGAGCGAAGCCCTTCAGTATCCTTGTGAACGGTAAGGAGCGATTCAAGTTCGAATCATGGTCCAAGACGAGCTGGTCCGTCGAAGGCGCCGACGGCGGGAAGTTGCTTTTCGATGCCGTCTGGACCGACCGGAAGGGCGACTTGTTCGGTTATATGCGTCTGGAGGCCCCGGCAGAGTGGCTGACTCCGGGCGAGCCGCTCCAGATCGCCCTGACCGGCAGCAAGGACCACGCGAGTTCCTTCCCTCACCCGTTCAGATACGCCGACACGGTGGCGTGGGTGCGGACGGGGCGTCATCAGAACGTCTTCTGCCAGCCGCCGGGCGGTGTTTATGACGGGCGCCCCATTTCGTTTCGTTTTGCAGCCAGGCCCGAGTGGGCGGGTAAGTCAATTGAGCTTCAAAGCGGCACCGAGGTTTTGGGCGACAGCAGCTTGATAGCAGGCGACGGGCTGTCGGGGGCCTCGATCACGCTGGATTCTTACACCGAAGCGCAGCTTGCCGAGCCGCTGGACGTCGTCGTCGCCGGGAAGAAGCAAATCAAAGTCGAACTCGACCCGATTCGGCTCAAGGCGCCCAAGCTGCTCGGGCGGTGCGCCCAGATCAGACAACAGGTGCAGGAAGGAAAGATTTCACCCGACCGGCTCAGGACGGCGGCCATGGTTTTGGGGCGTGGGCACTTTCTCCAGACCATCCTGTGCTGCACGGATGACGGGAGGCTGTGGTATTTGGAGAAACGTTCCCCAACGCCGCAAGACGCCTACGCGCAGCTCATCAAGGCACTGGCGGACTTCGATACCGACAAGGACATCTTTGCAGAGCGTCGCGGGCGTTTCCTTTCCGCCTATATCTCCATGGCTGACGGGTCCGGACAGATCTACGCCTTGCACGTCCCGGCCGATTACGACAGCGGTAGGCGATATGCCTTGCAGATATACATCCACGGGGCGGGCGGGTGGTACGGCGATCTGCCGGAGCCACCCAAAGGCGCCGATTGCATTTATGCCGGGGCCGACGGACGCGGGAGGACCGGATACAGAGGGCTGGGCGAACTGGACATCCTGGAAGTGATCAAGGATGTCCGCTTCCACTACAACATCGATCCGGACCGAATCTACATCACGGGTGGCAGCATGGGAGGATCCGGCAGCTGGTACATGTGTGCCCGCTATCCGGACATCTTTGCCGCCGGGTCGCCCCACTTCGGTACCGCATACGCGATGTATCTGGAGAACCTCCTCAACGTCCCGATCTGGAACTTCCACGACGAGACGGACTATCTAGTGCCCGTGGACGCCTCGCGCGTCGCCGTCCGCTCGGCCAGGGTTATGGGATATCCGGTGATCTATACAGAGGCCACGGGCGGGCAGCACAGCACGGACAAAAAAGACCCCTCTTGGGACTTTGACAGTTGGATGCTGCAACAGCGCCGCACCGCCACGCCGCCTTCCGTGCGGTACAGAACGAATACCCCGACGCGCGGGAGGGCATATTGGGTCGAGATCCTTGAGTTTACGAATCCAAACCTCCAAGCCGCCATCAAGGCAACAGTGGTAACCGACGGGTCGGCGAACCAACTGTTCCTCCAGTTCGAGAACATCGACGTCCTGGCCGTCGATCTACCGGACAAGTTGTTCGACCCCGACAAAGATCTCCAGATCACACTTAACGCCGCTCCGCTGACAGTGAAGGCTCCCTTCCCGAAGCGTATATATCTCCAGCGGGTGGACAAGAGCACCCCGCAGGGCTCCTACAAGCTGGGTCTGACCGATCCGCGCACGCCCGGAGCGTATCGGGCGTACACGGCGGGGGGCGTTGACCACATGTACACCTGCGGCGAGCCGCTGCTGATCGTCAAGGGGACCGGCGGGGACGAGCGGCTCATCGAGGCGATCTCGAAGTTCTGCGACGATTTGTCCTTCCGCGCAACCGGGTGGTCGATGTCGTCGCAAGGCCAGATCCCCATCAAGGGCGACGTGGACCTCACCGACGATGACATTGAGCGGCGGAATCTCATTATCGTCGGGGCGGCCTCGTCTAACACCTACCTGGCGCAGATCACCGACAAGCTCCCTGCCGCCGAAAAGGACGGTGTGCTGACGGTCGGGTCGGAACCCTACGATCTGAAAGGGAAAGTATACGGGTTGTTTCACTACAACCCTCAGGCCCCGAAGCGCCTTATCCTTCTGATCAGTTCCACCGAGGCGGCGGGATTCTCACGTGACGCCACGAGGGACATCGTCTCGCGGATCGCCGACGAGAGGCCGTTCGGGTTAATCCTCAACGAGTTTGCCCCCATGCGTAAGGTCCGCCGGATCATGTGGGACAAGAACTGGCAGCCCGCCGCCGGCGCGTTCGACGAAGAGCGTCTTCCGGGTGTCTTTGCCACGCGGCAAGCCGCCTGTCCCGCCGAGTACGGCGCCTTGTGCCAGGCCACGGGCTCCGACCTGGCGATCTATAGAGACAGGGGCAAGGACGACGACCCGGTGTGGGACGTCGCCAGCGCGCGGTGGCACGATCTACGGGCTGATATCATCCCGTCGCTGGACTTCTACACCACGATCCTGACCGGTGTCCAACTGGCCGCCGCTAAGGAGCGGTTCTCGGATGAGAAGGTTCGCCTGGCGGCCTGGCCACCTGAGAAGCTCGATGGGCTCAGAGGCGACGCCGAATACAAGGTCTGCATGTATCCTTGGCAGGTTAAGAGACTTGCAAATGCGCTTAAGACGAACTTGCCCAATATCGATTCGGTCCGTGTGGACCTCTACGGGCAGATAAGACGCTCTGCGAAGCTCCATCGCCCCGCATCGCAGTAAGCGACAGCTACCGCGGTGTTGCGGTGCGACGGTAAGGTTGTATCATTACGGCGCAACGCCCGGGAAAAGGTGACTAGATATGAAAGCAGACACAGCACGCGCGCCATCCGGAAAGAAGTTCATCCAGACCTTCTTGATCTACCAGGCGAAGGGCCCGACGCTGAGACCCGGGGATGAGCACAAGCTGGCGAAGTACGACATTCTGTACTTCGGGCGGTTTCGCTACAACGAGGTCAACGGCGATACGTGGGGCGCGGTCCGCGCACTGAATCCCAACGTGTTGATATATCTGTACCAGCAGGGCCCGGACGTCTGGCGGAACCAGGACAACAATGACGTGGCGCGCGTGAACAACATCGTCCGCTACGACAACGCACGCGGGCATTCGATGGGCAATCTCAACGCCGATAACCCCGACTTGTTCCTCTTGCAGACCGATGGGTCCCGCTGCCACACGTACGGGCGGGACTATCGGTATCTGATGGATTTCGGGAGCCCGAAGTTCCACGACTACTGGCTGGAGGCGAGCTGCACCGACATCGTCGAGGGACCCTGGGTGGCGGATGGAATCTTCATCGACAACACGTCGCCGCAGCAATGGGGTTACGCCTGCGACACGCCGGCGAAATACGATACGGACGAAAAGTGGGGGGCGGCGATGCACGAGTTTCAGATGGGCCTGACCAAGGGGCTCCGCGCGCGCGGGCAGAAGGTATGGACCAATACATGCTGCTCGCTGGACCCATTCGGCTTCGAGGCGTGGATCGACCTGGACAACGGGCCGCACTGCCCGGACCTGCTGGCCGAGGAAGGCGCGTTCTGCCACGGATGGGACGGTGGCGGGTTCTACAGCGAACAGCAGTGGCGGCGCCAGGTCGACATCATGGGTAGGCTCAAGAATTGCGGGATCACGATATTCAGCCACATCCAACTCAATGAAGGCGAGTCGGGGACGGATAATTTCGGTAAGCCCGTCACGTATTTCCAGGCACTGTGGTATGCACTGGCGTCGTTCCTGCTGGGTAAGAACGATGAGCTGAATAACGCCTATTTCTTCTTCTTCCCGCACACGCAGGGGTATCGCGGGCTGTGGTGGTACGATGAGTACGAGCGGATCGATTTGGGCAAGGCGGTCGGGACTTACGAGAGAGTGATCTGCGACGGCGTCGGCGTCTACCGGCGACAGTTCGTCGACGGATATGTGTATGTGAACCCGACGGCCGATGACGCAGGATCCATACCCCTACCCGAGCCGTGCAAGCAGCTGACTCACGAGAATATCAATCAAGACCCCAAGGGCTTCCAGGACGTCGAGACCATCGATCTGAAATCACATCACTCCGCCATCTTGGTCAAATCCGCGGAAGTCTAACAGTGTAACCGCGCGCGTGGGGGGTATGAACGGCGGCGATTGAGTTACGGGGCGGGGGGATGGTGTGGTATAATATCCGGCGGCGATTTCCCTGCGACTGACAATCAACTCAGATCGGAAATCACAGTACAGGAGGATGGAAATGAAGCGCAGAGGATTGTTTCCTGTTGTGCTGTCCGCCAGTGTCGCCATTGCACTGGTGGTCTCAAGTGCAGGACCCGTTTGGGCAGGCGGCGGGGCGGGTAAGTCCATTCAGGTCATGAACATCTACCAAAGCCCCGGAGCGACGCTGGTTCCCGGCGA